>NZ_DASWYK010000076.1:0-3908 GCF_036405015.1 Flavobacterium sp.
AATCACATTAACAAAAAATTAACACAACATTTGTATATACAACTATTAAAAGTTCTACATTTGTATATACAAATTATACACTTACGACTATGACAATTGAAGAGGTTATTAAGAGTACGGTTAAGATGGATAATGCGAAAAAAGTTATTCTGAATATCATGTACACGCAAAATGTGATTCAGGATCATTTCAACGAGTTGATTAAACCGTATGATTTATCTGGAGAACAGTATAATGTGTTGCGTATATTAAGAGGACAAAAAGGAAAACCTGCTAATATGTGCGTGATACAAGAGCGAATGCTCGCTAAAACGAGCAACACAACACGTTTGGTTGACAAATTATTATTAAAAGATTTTGTTACAAGAAATGTCTGTCCTGATAATCGAAGAAAAATTGAAGTTTCGATTACACAAAAAGGATTGGATGTTTTAAAAGAATTAGATCCAAAAGTAGATGAGCATGAAAGCGCATTTGCAAATAATTTGAAACCAGAAGAATTAGTTTTCTTAAATCAGTTATTAGAAAAATATAGAACCAATAAGTAAAATAATAAATATTATGAGCAATTTCGTAGAAAATCAAAATTGGCGATACGCAACCAAACAATTTGATGCTTCAAAAAAAATATCAGATGCAGATTTCAACACTTTAAAAGAAGCAGTTAGATTAAGCGCATCTTCTTACGGATTACAACCTTACAAAGTAATCATTGTTGAAAATCCAGCTTTAAGAGAAGAATTAAAAGCAGCAGCATGGGGACAAACTCAAATTACAGATGCTTCTCACCTATTTATTTTTGCCAACGACTTAAATCTTGATGCGACTTCTGTTGACAAATATATCGAAAACATCAGTACAGTAAGAGGTGTTCCTGTTGATGCTTTAGGCGGATTCAGCGACATGATGAAAGGTGTAATTGCAAATCTATCTGCAGAAGCAAAACACATCTGGACTGCAAAACAAACTTATTTAGCTTTAGGAAACTTATTAAACGCTGCTGCCGAACTAAAAATCGACGCAACTCCGATGGAAGGTTTTAATGCTGCAAAATTCAACGAAATCTTAGGTTTCGACAAATTAGGTTTAAATGCTTCAGTAATCGCAACAGTTGGTTACAGACACGAAGACGACAAATCTCAGCACAGTAAAAAAGTTAGAAAATCAAACGAAGAATTATTTATCACACTATAATTATTTATTAATCAAATTCAAATTTTAATTTTAAAAACATGAAAAATTTAAAAACAATTGCAATAGCATTATTCGTAGCAGTAGCTGGAATCTCAGTAAACGCTCAAACTAAAAAAATCGACGTAAAAGCATCTACTATTAAATGGGTAGGTAAAAAAGTAACTGGAGAGCACTCTGGAACTGTAAACTTCAAAGACGGAGCAGTAGTTTTCAAAGGAAAAAAATTAACTGGTGGTAGCTTTACTGTTGATATGACTTCATTAACTGCTACAGATTTAACTGGAGAATACCAAGGAAAATTAAACGGGCACTTAAAAGCTGACGATTTCTTTGGAACTGATAAATTCCCAACTGCAAAATTAGTTTTCAAAACTATCGGTGCTAAATCTGCTGACGTTTATACTGTAACTGCAGATTTAACTATCAAAGGAATTACTAAACCTGTAACTTTTGATATTACTGTAGCTGGTAACACAGCAACTACAGCATTTAAAGTTGACAGAACTAAATACGATATTAAATACAACTCTGGTAATTTCTTCCAAAACTTAGGAGATAAAACTATCAATGACGAATTTGAATTAGCTGTAGCTTTAAAATTCTAATATTTTAGACTTACTAATTCATAAAATATGGAAAACCCCGAAAGTTTAAAACTTTCGGGGTTTCTTTTTTTATACACTTTTCACAACCTTAACATTCTTAATAGTATAATAACGCTTTCGTAATAAGTATCGGGACTTTGATTAACATTCGGCTTCTAATTTTGGGGAAATTAAAAAAATCAAAAACTAGAAATCAAAATCATAGTTATGAAAACAAAATTACTTATTTCTTCTATTACATTCATTATCAGCTTTTTCGTACACGCCCAACAACAACCAAAAGGAATTACTGGAAATTCAAACTGGATGGCCAATTGGACAAACTTCAAACCATCTGCTAATGACTATAACGAAGCAACTAATATAATTGCCGGAACAATTGATAAAGATACCCGTTTACTAAAACGCAATACTTACCATTTAGTTGGTGTTGTGTATGTTACCAATAATGCAACATTAACTATTGAGCCAGGAACTGTCATTAGAGGTGATGATAAAACCTGCGGGACTCTTGTCATTACTAGTGGTGCAAAAATTATAGCTGAAGGTCTTGAAACTGATCCGATTATTTTTACATCAGAAAAAGAAATAAACAACAGAAAACCAGGTGACTGGGGTGGAATTATCGTTTGTGGAAAAGCGCCTATTAACACTTTAGGTGGTGTTCACACTTTGCCTTTTGACTTAGAAGCTAATTTAAATCATTACGGAGGTCAGGATCCAGAAGATAACTCAGGAATTTTAAAATATGTTAGAATTGAATATGCTGGAAGAAAATTAAGTGCCTCAAAAGAATTAAACGGACTTTCTCTTGCAGGTGTTGGAAGAAAAACAATCGTGAGTAATATCCAAATCAGTTTTTCAAACGATGACTCTTTCGAATGTTATGGTGGAGATCTGAATATGAGCAATTTAGTTTCATTTAGAACAACTGATGATGATTTCGATTTTACACAAGGTGCTCAAATTAACCTTACTAATAGTATTGCAGTACGTCACCCATATTCTTCTGATATTTCAGGTTCAAGATGTTTTGAGGTTGACTCTTATGAGAAAGTAGCGAATACAGATATGACCAAAAAAATGACCAAAATTAATGCAAGCAATATTACTTTGGTTAATTTGGAAGAAAATAATCAAGGCTTAGTTAGAGAATCTATTTACGTTAAAGAAAATACCTTTTTCAACTTAACTAATAGTGTAGTTTCTGGATTTGAACCTTTTGTTTTACTAGAAGGAAATATAGGAAATGGAGAAGCTAATTTATCTAAAATTACTTTTAAAAATGTAGTGGTAAACAACTGTAAAGGTGAAATTGAAAGTGAATCTGCAAGCAATACTCCTGGTATAAAAAACTATTACAACAATCCTGCAAATGGGATAGATTTTACTAAAATGAAGCTTAGCGAGTTGTTTACGTTTCCAAATATCAAAGGAAATCCAGATTTTAGATTAAATGTAAACAATACGATAGCAATTGGAAACTAAAGAGTTAACGTATCTGAGTTGAATAAAATTTAACAAATTTCATAATTTCGAAAAGATTTTTTTTAAAATTTATATACTTCAATTCAAATTACATTTATATCTTTGTCACATCAAAATAAAAAAATGAGAACAATATTAAACAATACTTGGTGGTGGAGTAATTTACGTCAGACGTCGTGAACGAAGCTTCCTATGGTATTGTTAAAACTATAAATTTAAAGGGCTTGTCATCACGACAAGCCCTTTTTTTTGATCAAAACTGAAAAACAAATTAACGAACAACATAAAACTATATATTTTGAAACCTTTTATTCTTAATACACATTACAAACAAATTCTAGCAGATACGGTAACTCCGGTTAGTATTTATTTCAAAATCAGAGATAAATTCCCAAACAGTTTATTGCTGGAAAGCAGTGATTATCACGGAAATGACAACAGTTTTTCTTATATCTGTTGTAATCCAATTGCAACCATTAAAATCGAAAATGAAGTCATTTCTAAAACTTTCCCTGATGGAACTTCAGAAAAAACTACGATTGATGCTTCAACTAATATTCCACAGGTAATACAGGAATTTTCAAGTCAGTTTAAATCAGAAAAAAACGATTTTAAATTCAT
>NZ_DASWYK010000077.1:0-5496 GCF_036405015.1 Flavobacterium sp.
CTATTTTTGAAATAATTTATTGATTTGATCTTTTACGAATGGCTCAGAAACGTTGTTTGTTGCTGCGTCTCTTTCTTTACCAGAAACCATAAACTGAACTGTAGCTTTGTCTGGAACCACATTTCCTGTGTAGTGTAACCAAATATAGTTATTAGGCAACTCTAATTTGATATCGTACAATGGAGAAGCTGTAAATCCGCCCACGATAATATTGTATAAAGAGTTATAAGCATTATCGATGTTCTTAAATGAAAATTTTCTTAAAGTCGAGTCATCATCACTTTGAACGATAGTGTAATACACAGTGTATTCGTCACCAATTTTCTGAATGTAGTTGTTATTTACTTTTCCTAATTTTTCTACAGGAACAGTTTCTAAAACCTTAACCTGTGCAAACGAAATAAAAGTAAAAAACAATGCGGCAAGAGTAATAATCTTTTTCATAATAGTATTTGGGGTTTACAATTTTACGAACACAAAAAAACATAGAAATATTGAAAAAACACCTATCAAACCATTATTTTTTTAACATAAAATTGTAAAACTTAGATTCTATTTCATAAAAACCTGAATTACAAATAGATAAAAGAAAATTTTCAATCTGAAATTTAGTATTTCCCTCTTTTCTCCTCTTCTACTTTTTTGATGACATTTCGCGCAACTTCAATTTTGAACTTCTTGCCTTTCATTTTTTCATCTTTGATGTTTTTTAGAAGATCCTTTACTTTATTATACTTCACTGCAGCAAACGAAACAAAATCTTTTACTTCGATTAATCCTAAATCGTCTTTTTCTAATTTCCCTTTTTGAGAAAAGAAACCTACGATATCAAACTTGTTTAGTTTAGTTTTCTTTCCACCGCTAATATAAATGGTTTGAAACTGTGGAGGTTTTGGTAACGAAACATTTCCTTCAACGTCCAAAACTTCCATTTCATAATCAATGTAGTCCAATTCTTTTTCACTTTCGTGAATGATAATATAGGCGGTTCCTGTTGCCTGCATACGCGCTGTACGCCCATTTCTATGCGTAAATTCATCTTCTTTTAAAGGCAAATGATAATGAATGACATGTTTCATTTCTGGAATATCCAAACCTCTGGCTGCCAAATCGGTGGTAACTAAATAGGTAACACTTCCGTTTCGAAACTGAATCAAAGCGCGTTCACGTTCTTCCTGATCCATTCCGCCATGATAATACACCGAATAAATTCCTTTTTCGTTTAATGTATCGCTAATACGTTCTGCAGCATCACGATGATTACAGAAAACAATTGCTGACTCTGATTTTAAAGAACAAATCAAATTGAATAAACTCTGCAATTTATCTTTCGCTGGCGAAAGCACCATTTTCATAGAAAGATTGGTCTTTTCTTCTTCTTCAGGAATAAAATCCAAAACAGTCGGATTTATAACTCTTGTATATTTTGGAATTTCAATATCTGAAGTTGCCGAAACCAAAACTCGTTTGTTTACTTTCGATAATTTCCCGATTATAAAAGACATTTGTTCATGAAAACCAAGTTGAAGCGATTTATCAAACTCATCTAAAATTAAAGTCTGAATTTTATCTGTTCTAAAACTATCTCTATCGATATGATCCGCAATTCTTCCTGGTGTTCCAATTAAAACCGCCGGAGGATTGCTTAAATTTTTGATTTCAGTATCAATTGAATGTCCGCCATAACAAATGTTTACTTTGTATGCGGTTCCCATTTTTTTCCAAACCTTTTCAATCTGCAATCCAAGTTCACGAGACGGAACCAAAATTAAACACTGAACCGATAAAATTTCAGGTTGCAATAATTCTAAAACTGGAAGTAAAAATGCGAGAGTTTTTCCAGATCCAGTTGGAGAAAGTAATAAAGTATTGTTTTCATTCAAAATAGCATCATGTGCCATTTCCTGCATTTCATTCAGGCTCTGAATTCCTAAATTCGAAAGTATATCGTTGGAATGGTGTTTTTTCATTTTGCAAAAGTAGGGAAAATTTGTTTGCTTAGAATACTGGTGATTTAACCGCAAAGCACGCAAAGTTTTTTTGTTTTTGATTGAGTTAAGAAAACGCAAAGAACACAAAGCTTTGCCACTAGAACTTTGCGTTCTTTGCGAAAAACTTAGCGCCTTTGCGGTTAGAAAAATTTACTTACTTCATCTATTCAACCTTCAGTCACAGAATCAGGTTTTTCCTTGTTTCAAGTTTTAATACTGGCGATTTAACCGCAAAGAACGCAAAGCTTTTTTGTTTTAATTGAGTTAAGAAAACGCAAAGAACGCAAAGCTTTGCCACTAGAACTTTGCGTTCTTTGCGAAAAACTTAGCGCCTTTGCGGTTAGAAAAATTTCATTTTCTACGATTCGTTCTCTTCCCGAACAAATATTAATCAATTATTCCAATTAATCATTTTCCTACTTATTTTTAAAAGTTATATATTTGAAAACAGTAACTTCAAAACAACAAAAGCCTCAAAACATGGGAATATTCAATAATCTCTTCAAAAAGAAAGAAGAAAAAACAGAATCACAAAACAATATCCATTTTACATCTGAAAATGATTTCTTAGAAAAATTTGGAGCACTTGCTTTAGAAAAACAAAGAAACCTATACGAAGTAACAGGCGGACTTTCTTGGAATGTCGATATGGACAAAGAAGAAATCATTTTTGGAGATCAACTAACTTTTCCGATTCAGGTTTTGGGTTCGTTTTCGCATTCGTCAGAAACTTGGCTTTGGCTTTGGGAAAATAAAGCGGGCGGTTATGCAGAATCTGTCATGCAACAAGCACTTTCATTAAAGAAATACGGAGAAGAAAACAATATTGAGTTATTATCTGTTGGAAAATTTGACGCTGTTCCTAATGATTTACATCTTATTGGAATGGTTGCTACAACAATGTTTAATGCAAGCGGTTATTACCTTGGAAATTATGGTCAAGGAACCATGGTGGTTACGATTAAATCTGACAAAATAGACAATATTGAAAGCGAAGAATTCTCTAGAATCTTAACCGTTTTCCCAGAATTGATTTCGACATTTGAAATTCAAAATCATAAAAATGCCTTTACGAATTATCTTTCTCAAAAAGGTTACGAATTGATTTCAAATGAAAACGAAATTAAAGCTCAAAAGAATGGCAAAGTAATCAATGCGGTTTTTAATGAAAACGATCTTTTGATCAATTTAAATGGTAATTCTTAATATCTCACAAACTCTTTCTTGACGATTTGCGAGATGTCCCAATGGTTTACAAAAACCTGACTGATGATGATTTTGTCATTGTCAGGAATTTTCATGATTTTAAGAAAGTAATTTCAGAAAACGGACTTCCCGAATTAATCAGTTTTGATAACGATTTAGGACTTGACGAAAATAATAATGTCGCTGAAGATGGTTATGCTTGCGCAAAATGGCTGGTTTATGAATCTGAATTCGATTTGAGAGATTTAAAATTTAATGTGCATTCTGCCAATCCTGTTGCAAGTGTACAAATTCAGAGTTTGCTTGATAATTATATCAAATATTTGAAAGGATAAATTATCTTTTTTGAAGAGACTTTTTTGTCTGTAAAACTTGAAAACTGATCCCAAGGCATATCTCCGCGTGAGGGATAGAAGCTAGCTACCGAAGTAGCGCGGATAGCCCGACAGCATTTAAGAAAAGGCCCAATGAACGCAAAGTTGATTGGGCCTTTTTTTAAATGGTGGCACGCCCTAATTTTTAAGATTCTGAGGTGCTGAGGTTCTAAGATGCTAAGTTTTGAGCTTCTTAAGACTCTAAATTTTCTTTTTTGGGTTTAAAATCTACCGAAGCGTATTTATCTTCTTCGAATAACAATTTGATGTTTTCGTAAGAGTTTTTTAGTGCTTCTTTGATTTGTTCCGGATTTAGCCAAGCCACTTTTTCGATTCCTTCTTCTAATTGGCCGTGTGGAGTTCCTTCAAAATCAGACTGCATTTCGAACCAGTGCGTGATTTTGAGTTTGTATTTTCCGTTACGTTTAAAGATATGGTAGGTTTTCTGTAGTTTGTTTGTAATACGAAGCTGGTTTACGCCAGTTTCTTCTTCAACTTCCCTCATGGCTGTTACCTCAATCTCCTCGCCTTTCTCGATTCCGCCCTTTGGAAGATCCCATTTACCGTTTCTGAAGATAAATAAAACCTCGCCTTTCTTGTTGTACACAAAGCCTCCGCCCGCTTTATTTACGGGGATTTTAGCTTTTAGTGTTTTCATCATTTCACTTTCATCTGGATGATAAAGAATCGCTTTTTGAATTTTATTTTGAAAAATTTTTATAATAAGCTGTTCTATATCAATACTCTCCAACAAGAACAATTGGAAATCTGTTTCCTTAGAGATTTCATTTGTCAAAAAAAGTGGTTTGTCGTTTACAAAAACTTTATACATTTGTACTATGATTTTTAATAAAGATACTGCCGAAAAAACAGCCGAATTGCTTTTGCAAATAAATGCAATTAAATTGAATCCCGAAAATCCTTTTACATGGGCTTCTGGTTGGAAATCTCCTATTTACTGTGATAATAGGTTAATTCTTTCATTTCCGAGCATCAGAAACTATGTTCGTGATGAATTTGCCAAAAACATCGAAAAACAATTTGGAAAACCTGATGTGATCGCTGGTGTTGCTACTGGAGCCATTGGAGTTGGAATTTTGGTTGCCGAAAGTTTAGGCCTTCCATTCGTATATGTGCGTCCGGAACCTAAAAAACACGGAAGACAAAACCAAGTTGAAGGTTTTTTACAAAAAGGCCAAAACGTTGTAGTGGTCGAAGATTTAATTAGTACTGGAAAAAGCAGTTTAATGGCTGTGGAAGCTTTAAGAAGCGAAGGTGCTAACATTAAAGGTATGGCTGCTATTTTTACATACGGTTTTGGTGTTGCTGAAGAAAATTTTAAAGAAGCTAATATTGATTTATTCACTTTAAGCAACTACGAAAATCTTTTGGATTTAGCTGTTCAAAAACAATATATAACAGAAGATCAACAATCTACTCTTTTAGAATGGAACGAAAGTCCATCTACTTGGGGACAAGACTGATTTTAGATTTTAGATTTTAGATTTTAGATTTTAGATTTTAGATTTTAGATTTTAGATTTTAGATTTTAGATTTCTTAAAAATCGCTTCGCTCTTTTTTGGAATTTGGGATTTAGAAAATTGGAATTTATTTAAAGTTCCAGCTTTGCGATCTTTGCGTTTTTTTGTAAAATCTTGTATATTTAAAAAAACTTTGCGCGCTTTGCGGTTAAGAAAAAAATAAAAAACAAAACAAATATGAACTTAGAAAGTCCAAAAGTTACAGTTCAGAAATCAGCTCAAGATTTATTTGATCAATTGACTGACGTTAAGAACTTCGAAAAATTAATGCCAGATAAC
Source organism: Flavobacterium sp. (assembly GCF_036405015.1). Classification (GTDB taxonomy): domain Bacteria; phylum Bacteroidota; class Bacteroidia; order Flavobacteriales; family Flavobacteriaceae; genus Flavobacterium. The sequence goes on from NZ_DASWYK010000077.1 coordinate 5,393, forward strand.
ATTGCTAAATTTGAAGTGACTGGCGAAGACGCTTTTATTTTTGGATTGAAAGGAATGCCTGAAATCAAATTGAAAATGAAAGAAAAAACAGCTCCAAACAAAAT
>NZ_DASWYK010000078.1:0-51296 GCF_036405015.1 Flavobacterium sp.
CTTAATCTATATTTTAAGTTCGCAAAGCTTTGAGTTGATAAAAGCTTATAAAGACAAAGCTTTGCGAACTTTTCATTTTAATGAATCTCAGAAAAAACTTGGCGACCTTTGCGTAAAACCTTTGCGTGCTTTGCGGTTAAATCAAAACTAAGCTAATCCTTTAGGAAAACGATCTAAAACTAAATTCAGTAATAAATGATGTTCTAAATACGCTTTTGCACCCGCCAAAACCAACGTAAAACCTTCTGTAGAATTACGGACTTGATCAATTATTTTATCAGAATCTCCGTGAAATCCTGAATTGGTAATACTAACAAAAGTTTCATTTTCGTTTAACGGATTAAAAACCCATTCCACCAAAGTGATTTCATCAGGATTTCCCCATTCGATTACAATCTTTTTATTTTCTTGTAAAACCAGTGTTTTAACCGAAAGAGAAAAACCATACATCTCCCAGGTCCATTCTGTTTTTTGATTTTCTTCTAATTTTCCTGATCCTTTGGTAAACCAAAATTTACTCGTAATCTGAGGATCAATAAAAGCCTGAAAAACTTCCGAAACAGGTTTTCGAATCAGCATTTCGGCCTTTGCATATTTGTTGTTTTCTGTTTTCATTCTTTAGAAGTTAGAGGTTATAAGTTTAATATAAGAAGTCGATTTTATCTGAAAACTTCTTTTTTCTTCTGACCTCTAAATTATGAAATTGCTGTAGTAAATGTGCTAAAATTTAATTAAAACTATAACCTAGTAATAAATTAAGTGAATTGGTTTTAATAGTACCATTGTGAATAATCTCTGTATCAGAAATATTCGTTAGACCTAAATTTTCTCTTATTTCAATATAGATTTGACTGTCTTTATTCAGTTTGAATTCTTTTCCAATTCCGGCTGAAAAACCAAAATCTATTGATTTTTTATATTTTGTGTCTTCATCATCTGAAGCAATTGTATCTGGAATATTTGATTCTGATTTTTGTCCGGACTTAAGTAAATAACCCAAATAAGGTCCGCCATTTATGTAAAAACTTTTATCGCCAGAGAAATTATACTTTAACATAATTGGAAGTACAATATAGTTCAAATAGGCTGTGACTTTATATCTATAATTTCCATCAATTGGTTCTGTTGGTAAATCTGGATTCAGAACATCGATTTTGCCTTTAAAAATTTGAGCTTTTCTTTCATAATTCAGATCTGCTCTTAGTGATAAGTTTTCCTGAATTTCATGTTGAAAAGAGAGTCCGAATACATAAGCGAAACCTGGACTTTTATCTGAATAAGAATCGTAACCTCTAAGGCTTGAGTAGTTTAAGCCTGCTTGTATTCCGAATTTTGCTTTAGAATCTTGTGCTGTTGTTTTAAAAGTGATTAAAGAAATAATGAATAATAAAAAAGTAATTTTCTTCATGTTTTTTGGTTGGATTAATTTGTTGCGAATGTATACAAAAACTGCTTATTCAGAATTGCAATAAGCAGTTTTTAGTCATGATATTAAATTTCTTTTTTATCAATCCATTTTCCAACTGTAGGAGCGGTGTAATTTCTCATTTGGTGCAATAAATCTTCAATGTTATCACTCACCAAAAGCATTTCTCTATTAACTTCTTTGAGTAAACCTTTGGAGGTCATGGTTTGAAGTAGTGCAATGAGTGAATGATAAAAACCATTTACATTCAAAATGGCGATTGGTTTTTTATGAAGCCCCAATTGTGCCCAAGTCAACATTTCGAAAAGCTCTTCAAGAGTTCCAAAACCGCCAGGAAGAGCAATCACGCCGTCGCATAAATCATTCATTTTTGTTTTGCGTTCGTGCATGCTTTCTACGACAATTAATTCGGTCAAATTTAAATGCGCAATTTCTTTAGATCTTAAAAAGTTTGGCAGTACACCAATTACTTTTCCGCCTGCATTTAATGCTCCGTCTGCAACTGCGCCCATTAAGCCGACATTTGCGCCTCCGTAAACTAATTCTATATTTTGTTCTGCAAGTGTTTTTCCCAATGCAGTTGCTTGTTCTTCGTATATTTTTTCGGTACCAAAACTTGAGGCACAGAAGACTGTTATTCTTTTCATTTTTGTATTATGGATTATGAGTTGTGAGTTGAAAGTTTTAGAGCTAAAAGAATTATTTTAGTTTTAGTAAAACTTCTAACTCTTAACTTTTAATGTCTAACCTTTTTTTAATTCGTATTCAAAATACGGTAGTTCGACGCCATTCACATTAAAGGTCAAATCATTAATTTTTTCTGCTCCGAGTTTTAAAATGGCTTTTTGGGAACGGAAATTTTCTGCTCCAACATGAAAGAGAATCGAATTAACGTATTGAAAGGCGTAGTCAATCAGTAATTTTTTGTTTGACTTATTGTAAGGTCCGCCCCAGTATTTTCTGGTAATAAAAGTGTATCCAATTGCAACGCTCGATTTTTGAGGATCGTAATCGTAAAAACTTGTTGTTCCCATTACTTCATTGGTTTGTTTATCGAGAATTAAAAACGGACTTTTTGTAATTATGATGTCAAAAAAAGTTTTAAATCCTTCTCTTTGATAACGGTTTTTTACAGGATTTTGTTCCCAGATTAACGGATCAGAAGCTGCTTCAAATAATACTTCAAAATATTTTTCTTCTAACGGAATTAATTTTGTGAGTTCATTTTCTAAGATATCTGGCTGTAAATTGAAGTTTGATGTTGACATTTTTTTATTTTTTAATTAAGTCAAGTTTGTCATTTCGACCGAAGGGAGAAATCACACTAGTATTTCCGTACAGAAAAGTTCCAATCTTTGTAGAATTAAGAGTCTGATTTCCCCCTTCGGTCGAAATGACACAAGAATTAAATTTTCTTAATCTGAACGCAAGAAACATGCTCCATTTTTATTTGTTTTCCTGTTTTCTTTAATAAACCAGTTTTAAAATCTCTTTTAAAAACAACAATATTTCCTGTTTCAACGTTTGATGCAACTAGAAATTTACCACTTTCGTCAATGGCAAAAACACGTGGATGTTTTCCTAAAGTAGATTGATAACCAATATTTTTTAGCAATCCGTTTTTGTCTATTGAGAAAATTGCGATGTTGTTTTCTTTTCCTCTATTGGTCGCATACAGAAATTTTCCGTCTGGCGAAATATGAACATCCGAGCTTTCAAAACCTTCTTTTATTGTATCAGGATGCGTTGCAATACGCTGGATTTTGTTCAAAATACCATTTTCATATTTATAAAAGCTTATCTGTCCCGCCATTTCTTCAATACAATATCCAAATTTTTGGTTCGGATGAAAAGTAAAATGTCTCGGACCAGCTTCTAAATCGGTTTTTGTAAATGGATTTTTCGTTTCCACTAAAGGCTTTTTCTGATTTTCATCAAAAGCATAACAACGAATTTTATCAGCTCCTAAATCGGGTAAAAATAAATAATCGTTTTCAGGCGAAAACACAGCCGAATGTACATGTGATCTTGTTTGTCTTTCTTTATGAGTGCTTCCGTCTAAATATTGAAAATTCTGTGCAATAGAATCGATTTTGCCATTTTCTAAAACTGGAAAAACAGAAACGCTTCCTTCGTTGTAATTAGCGTTTGCAATCCATTTACCACTTTTATGTACAGAAACATAGACAGGATTTTCGCCTCCGCTTCTCTGACTGTTTAAAAAAGTTAAACTTTTATTTTTAGGATTGAATTCAAAACTGCTAATACTTCCTGCATTTGGCGTTTTGGTATCGGTACAAGCATAAACATATTTTCCGTTGGGAGAAACTGCCAAATAAGACGGATTCACAACATTCTTAACCGCAGTAAATTTGGTTAATTTCCCGTTCAATGTATCCAATTCATAAACCTGAATTGCGTCAGCGGTTTTATCACGATTGTAAGATCCCAAAAAGACATAAGTATTTTGAGAAAAAAGGTTTATCGTTAATAAAAATGCAATTGCAAAAAAGTATGTTTTTTGTTTCATATTTTCAGTCTCGGTTTTCAGTCAGAGTTTTCAGTCTCAGTCTCAGTTTTCAGTTTTCAGTTTCAAGGCAATCTAAAATCTAAAATCTGCAATCTAAAATTATTGAACTCCTTTCCACCATTGTTTAAATTCCTGTTTTTCGTTTTTCAATTGAATCACTTCTCCAATCATTGGTGTGATTAACGGAATCGGATTTTCAGACAAACTATTTAATTCAGTTACTTTATTTAAAGGTTCATCCCAAGAATGCAACGATAAAGCAAATTTTGAAGAATGTACAGGAAAAACTCTTTTCGCTTTTAAGTCTTTCATGGCTTTAATTACATCTTCTGGCATATTGTGAATGTATTTCCACTTCTCGTTATATTGACCATTGTCAAGCAAAGCAACGTCAAACGGACCGTATTTTTTGCCAATTTCGGCAAAATGAGTATCATAACCGCTGTCTCCTCCTAAATACATTTTAAAGTCTTTGGTTTCTAAAATGAAGGAAGTCCAAAGTGTATTACATCTTTTAAAACTTCTTCCAGAAAAATGTCTAGATGGAGCTGTATGAAGCGTTAGATTTTCATCTAATTGAATGGTAGAAAACCAATCTTTTTCGATGATATTTTCAGTTGGAAAGCCCCAGAATTCAAAATGAGAACCGACACCAAGAGCAGTGATAATTTTTTTGGTTTTAGGTTTTAATTTTAAAATGGTATCATAATCCAAATGATCGTAATGATCGTGTGTAATCAATAAATAATCAATTTCAGGAAGATCTTCAACGGTGTAAATATCAGATCCTTTGAAAGATTTTGTAGTTCCGGGAATAGGAGAGGCGTTACCGCTGAAAACAGGATCAATCAAAAAACGTTTTCCGTCCAACTGAATAAAATAAGACGAGTGCCCAAACCAAACTAAAACATCTTGATTGGCAGAAAGCTCTTTTAAATTGGTTTTTACAGACGGAATCAAATCGGTTGGTGTTTTTCTATCTACCTTTTTGAAGAAGAATTCAAACAAAACTCCCGCCATACTTGCGCCTTCAGCAAGATCGGGAGTGAAGGATTGATTTTCGAATTTACCGTTTTTATATTGAGGCGAATTCTGAATTACAGTTAGTCTTTCGCCAGAAGGTGCTTTTCCAAATTTTGGATGTTTTAGAAATCTATAAGTAGCAAAAACTATTAAAAACAGAAGAATTAAGAATGTGATCATTTTTATTTGGAGGGATATAATTTTTGTGTGTATTCGACAGACAGTAAAATTATCTTTTTTAAGATTTCAATGTCGATATCGGTTAATTTTTTAATGTAAATACAAGCTTTAGAAGAAGTATGTTTTCCAAGTTGCGATAAAAGTTCTTCTCTATTTTCTTCAGGCAGATAAAAGTAAACGGTCATTGCTGTTTTTCTTGGTGAAAAGCCAGCTAATGGCGCATCTCCTTCATGTCCGCTTTCATATTTGTAATGATAACTTCCGAAACCAATAATACTCGGTCCCCACATTTTGGGTTCAAATCCTGTGGTTTCTTGTATGATTTTAAGAAGTTCAAAAGCATCGTTTCTTTTTGCTTCATTTTCAACAGCGTTAATAAAATCAGTAACGCTGTTTTGGGTTTCTGTAGTTTTATTTTTTGCCATTTTACTTTTTATTTAATAAATCACTTTTAAAAAGAATGTTTTTGATTTTGAATTCAGTTGCGTAAAACAAATTTGAATCTTCTGGCATCTGATTTTCTAAAACGATCAGACTTACATCACTTTCAGGAAAGTATAAATTTACAGCAGAAAATCCGTTTCCAAGACCAGTATGGCCAAAATATTTTACAGGTTCTTTTTCAATAATTCTTAAGCCGTAACCGTATCCTTCTTCCTCTTTTCCGAAGAAGTTATGCTGATTTTTAATGGTGTATGATGTCATTAATTTGTACGATTCAGGTTTTAGAATTTTCCCTTTGTGAAGATTATTATTCCAGATTAAAAGATCTTTCACATTAGAAACAAGGCCGCTCGAAGGTACTTTGTACGGACTTATTAAATTGTTCTCTGCTTTTTCAAAATTGTTATTGTTGCTCATGTATCCTGTAACTAAATTTTGATCGCTGTCTTTAGAGTAACAAAAGGTATGATTCATTTTTAGCTTTTTAAACAGATCATTTGCCAGTTCTGAATAGCTTTTTTTAGAAACCGCTTCAAGAATCTGACCTAATATCGGATAGCCTTCATTACCATATTTAAAATCACTTCCGGGTTTGAAAAGTAAAGGTTTTTGTAAATCAGTGATTCCATGCGAATGATTTAATAACTGATGCACTGTTATAGTGTCTGCCCATGTTTGTTTTAAATTGGGCAGGTATTTTTTTATTGGAGTATGAAGATCAATTTTCCCTTTCTCTACTTCTTGCAAAACCAAAGAGACAGTAATTTGTCTCGTTAAAGACATAATTTCAAATTGACTATCGAGTGTTAAAGGTTTTTTGGTTTCCAAATTGACAAAACCTTTTGCTTTTGAATAGACTGTTTTTCCATTTTTCGAAATCAAAACCACACCACTAAATTTCGGATTGGCATTTTGAATTACGCTATCAATAGATTTTTGATAATTGTCTTTTTTCTGTGCCGTTAAATTACAGCTTGTTAAAATGATTAGAGATAAGAAGGCGATTTTGGTGATGTAATTCATTTTTGTTTTAGGAGGTTATTTTGTTTCAGGTTTCAAGTTTCAGTTTTTTCAGTCGCAGTCTCAGTTTTCGGTCACTTTAAACTGAGACTGCGACTGAAAACTAAAACATCCCATTTTCATTAATAGTTTCTTTTGGAATTGGTTGTCCTAAATCCCAAAGTTCTACTATTTTATCATCTTTGAATTTTAGGATGTGAACTACGGCGAAACCAATATCTGTAGGGGTTTGTTTAAGATGCGAATGTACCGCAACGAGATTTTCATCTTCCAAAATATGATGAATTTTAAAAATCTTATTTGGATTTGTTCTGGCAGATTCTTCCATGGCAAGCATCAAAGTTTCTGCATCGCCTTTGAAGTGTGCGTTATGATGCTTGAAATTCTTTCCGACATATAATCGAAAACCTTCGTGTGAATGCCCTTTTGCAGCAAGATTCAGGAAGTTTCTAGCGATTTCTTTCTTAGTCATAATTCAATGTTTTAAAGCAAACTAAGGTATGAAATTAAGCGCTATAATTATTGCAGAAAACGCACTGAATTTTATAAAATTAAATTACTTCAGATTTGATTTTTGAAAGGTCTATACCAAGTTTAGCGAACTCTTTTTCTCCCAATTTGGTAATATAAAAATGTTTGTCAGAAGGCGATTTTTTAGCAATCCATTTTTTGTCGGCAAAATTTTCCAAAAGTAATTCGCCGAGTTTGCCACCGAGATGTTCGTAGCATTTTTTTGCTGGTTTTATAGAAGATTCATCACTCATGATTGTTTCTTTTTTGTAGCAATTTTTGAAGCTAAATAAGCCGCTGGAAGATAAGCAAAAACTAAGTCGATAATGCTAAACCAAATTGGAGACGGAAGCGTGTAAACCATGACAATGCCACCAAACAAAAAGAAAGCTCCAATAAAAAAAGCCAGTTTTGTTTTGTTTGAAGCCGCAATCAATGCTGTAGTCAAAGCACCGCCAAAAGTTCCGATCGCGTGCGCTAAAAACGGAAACAGAAAATGTTTGGGTTCAAACAAATGCATCGTTGCTTTTAAACCTTCTGCAGTTGTAACATCTGCGCCGTTTGGAGGCGGAATTATAGAGCCACTTATTGAAATAATACTCATATTGACAATGCTTCCAATAACAAGACCAGCAAGAACTGCCAAAGTGTTTCTAAAAAGTGGATTCATAATTTTCGTGATTTAGTACAACGAATTTATGAAAAATTAATTTCCTGCCGATAACTTCTTCTCGTTTTCTGTTTGCGGTTTTCCTGTAGCGTTTGGTTCTCCTTTTCCTGTTTCAATAAGTTTTCTTAGGCTGTTCTGGATATAATTTGTCCAAGCATCGCGACAGATTTCAAAACATTCGTATTCTGGAACTAATCCGAGATGAGTGAAAGTCAATTGGGTTTTTCCGTCTTTTTCTTTGATTTCAAAAGTAGGTTTTGTTCCTGTCCATTCGGTTTTGTCTTCAGTGAATTTGAAATAATTCTTTTCGATAAACCAAACCATTTTCTGATTCGGAATTACTTCAATCAATTTTATTTTACAGCGATGAACATCTTCATAATGATAATCAAATTCGTCATTTAACTGGGCTGTTTTGCCTTCAATTTCTTCAGACCACCAGCCTCGAACGTTTTGAACGGCTTTAAAAACTTCTGCAGGCGAATGGTCCACTACTATTGTTGTGGTAAAATCGTGAGTGCTCATACTTTTTTGATTTAGAAATTAGTAAAGTAAAATTACAATCTAAAAATCAATTGTTTAAGGTGCTTAAAAGACAATTTTGAGGTGCGTTTCGGACATGATTGTTTTTATTTTGAATTTATCTCATCATAAACAAAAACTAAAAAATATCCGTTTTTTGGTTTAAAACTATAAGGTTCAAAAAATTGGTAAGGATAAAAATCATCAAATTTTTTTGTTTTATAAAACTTTCCAGTTAAACGAATTGTTTTGCCATCTAATAGACTTTGTTTGTTTTTTGATGAAAATTTTTTGATTTTTTCCTTTTTCGTATCCAAATAAAAGCAATACTTTATGAGTTGTGTTGTATCATTTTTGAAATGTTTTTCTAATATATAATTAGGTCTGTCTGTAGTTGCCCACATAACATATTTAACATCAATTGTTTCTGTTTTTTTACTAATTAATTCATAATATTTGAATCGGTTTTTAGAAGCATTATCATTTTTGCAACTGAAAAGTGAAATGATAATTAGAAGAAATAGTGTTTTCAATATATTCATATCTAAAAGTTCTTTTTACATTTCATTTCAAGATTTTTAATGTAAATATGTTTTGATTTTATATTAACATCATTATCTATTTGTTGTATAAAATGTTTTTTTTTGTACGAAAATACAAATAAAATATGAAAAATTCTTTAAAGATTTAATCTTCTGAAAACTCTAAAATATCTCCAGGCTGGCAATCTAAAACTTTACAGATAGCTTCGAGAGTACTGAAACGAATGGCTTTTGCTTTTCCGGTTTTTAAAATGGAAAGATTGGATAGAGTTAAATCTACTTTTTCTGAAAGTTCGTTTAATGACATTTTTCGTTTTGCCATCATGACGTCTAAATTTACTATAATAGGCATAATTTTTTCGTTTAGATAGTTAATTCAATTTCAGATTGTATTTCGATTCCTCTTTTAAAAATTTGTGCGATAACCAATAATATGATTGCCATAAAGATCCAGACGCTGCCACCTTCAAGATTCAAGCTTTCTAATGTGGGAACTTTTACATTGTTTGTCATCAGCCAGTTGTTGAATTTTGCTGCCCAAAGTGAAAACAAACCAATTCCGAAAGACAGATAAGCTATATAAGATATAAATCTTCCCATTTCTGCTGTAAAAGGTTGTGTTATGTTTATCTTTTTTTCGTGTAACATTTTTACGATTAAGTAAAACATTATGGCTTTTAAAATGGCGACAATACTCATAAAACACATTTCCTGAATATAATACGAAGTATTAAAATTATAGATGTCCAATAAATTTAAAAAACGGGCATTATACGAATTTATAGTCATAGTGTAAATTCCGTTAAAGAGATACATACCAGCTTCTACAGATAAACCAATAAAGATGATCCAAGATAAAATGTTTAAAATTTTTAGGATCTGCGATGTTCCAATTTTAATTTCCATTTGTAATTAAGATTAAAAGTTTATTGTGCTAAAGTAATAAATGTTTATTGATAAACAATAAAAATGTTTTAATAATCAAAAAAAAACTCCACCAGCATTATCTGTTGGAGTGATGAATATTCTTTTATAAAAATTAAAAAAAACTGGTTTATTTAAGTGCTTTCCTCTCGTTTTCCAGCATTTTTTCGATATTAAAATAAATTCCGTCTACGTTGTAAGCGCCTTTTTCAAAACTAAGATAATCGCAATTTTCGACTAATGATTGTCCTTTTGATTCGAGTTCAAAGAGATTTAATAAGACATATTCGTGTTCAACGAGTAAGACATGAAAGCCAGTTTCACATTTTTTACCATCTCCCGAAGACAGAATTACATTCATAATACTATGAAATTTAAAAGCAGCAATTTTAGAAGCTGCTTCATCTCCTTTCAAATGATAAATATAAGAGAGGTAATTTAGTTGTCTTAGATCGAATGGAAATTCACTCAAAGAATGATTGGATAGTTTAATGATCTCATCATAATCTGAAGTTTCCAGTTTTTCTTTGCTGTAAAATTCATTGAGTTTTTTCTCATCTGGAGATCTCCAGAAAGCATTGTATTTGGGCTGAAAAACATATCCCAGATACAAATGGCGATATTCTTCTTGTGTCAAAAGAGTATCATTTTTCATGAGTCTTTCCATTAGTTTGGGATAGAAGAATTGGGAGCTTTTATTGTTTATTTCTTTTTCAATCGCTTTGTAATCGGGAGTTGTAAAACCAAGTTCTTGTGAATACGTTTGCGCTCCGAAAGTAAAAAATAGGAGAAATAGAATTTGTTTTAGCATGATTTAGAAGGTTTTAGGTTGTAGTTCTGATCTTACTAAAATACTAATTATTTTAACACAAAATGTTCTTATGAAAACACAATGCGTGAAGGATGGGAGTGGCATCCTTTTATATTCCCGATGGCTATCGGGAATATAAAAGATATAACGGACAGCCTGACCCGGAGGGACACGCCCATAAAATGCTTACTTTATTTTGAACGATAAATTTTAATGTCCCAGCTGTTTTCTTAAATCTAAATTTAAGCTGTATTGCTCTTCAACAGGAATGATTTTTCTTTGCACTTTGTTGATGTCGCTTCCTTCTTCTGTCCACAAAAACGGATAAAAGTTAAATACCTGATCACCCTGAAGTTGCGGTACTTCTTTTTTCCAGTTTTCCCATCTGCTGCCCGCATAAAATTTGTCGAGATCGTTTGTAAAACAGAAACCTAAGAATTCAGAATAGGAAATATCCAAGGGTTCGTATTCTAAATTATCGGGCGAAAAATAATAGACTTTGCCAAGATCCTGACCAAGAGCTCCGCCATTTAAAATGTAAAAGCCGCCAAGGGCATCATCTGCGATTAATAGAAAAGAAGGCGTTTCTCCTGCTTCTTTAAAAGACTTGCCTTTGTTCCAGTCTGGAAGACTTCGGTTAAGTTTAGAACTTCCTGAACCTAAAATTCTAATCCAGCCGTTATCGATTAAGATGCCACCAGTTTTGTAAACCACGGCTCCCATTGGAGATTTTGTGGTGACTTGTACTTGATACAGTGCATCTTTGGCTTTTTGCGGGTCGGCAGGCAAAACTTCTACTTTGTTTTTGGCGCTGTCAATCCATTCTTTTATCAGTTTCCATCCAGAATCATCTTGGTCTATAAGTTCGTTTACGGGGCGCATTTTTGTTTGTGAAAAAGTTATGGTGGTTAAAAATATAAAGGCGGTTAATTGAAAAAATTTCATTTTAGTTTTGGGTTAATGCGGTTTGGTTATTAATCGAATTTATTGTTCTTCAATTATCGAATTCCCTTTGGATTGGTCTCCCGATGTCCATTGCCAGATTTCATGAAGTCTTATTTTTCCATTTTCTAAAATTTCTGGTTTAGAAGTACAGATTCCCGTCATTAATTCACCTTTTTCGTTTACTTGATGGTAACGCATTTCGATGTTTCCCAGATTATCGACTAAACCAATCAAATGACCTGAAATGATTTTTCCTCCTGTATATTGAGAAGTTAAGATATTGCCTTCTTGTTTGTATAGAAACGTTGTTTCATTAGAAGTTTCTCCGTTTTCAGTATTGCTTACAGGTTTAAAAATTTTGTTGTTGTAATTGATCATTTTGTAAAGTGAAATTTTATCTTTTTTGAATTGATGTTCTTTAAAGCTGTTTTAGCTATTTTGAAAAATAATTATACCTGAAAATTTTTCTATCTGATCTAAGATAAATAAACTATCATTAAAGTAATCCATATCAAAATCCTCATCTCCCCATAATTCAAATCTTTTTTGAGCAGTTTTTAATTTTTGTTTATCGAAAGGTTCTTCGTTCCAATCTGTTTCTAGATCTTCGGCAATTTCTAAAGCTTCTTCATTTACATGTTTTTCCTCAGATAGATAAATATAGAAACGATATTCATCATTAAAAATCAGGGTAATTTGATTATCTCTAAGGTCAATATCTGGTTGATCTTCATGGTCAGATTTCTGATAAAATTCCTCTAAATACTCTTTTAAAGCCAAAATGGTTGCATTTGAAGAAGGCAATATATAAGCAGAATAGGAATAAAAAGTATTAGCCATTATTTTCTGTTTAAGTCAGTTATAAGTAGTGAATTGTTTTCTTTTAGTTTGTTAACTAATTCTTCCACTTTTTCAGGATTTTCTACAATGTGTTCGTATTCTCCAGAAGTGATTCCTACGATTTGAAGAAAAGAAACTTCGCCATGAGGAGTTTGTTTTTTGGGAACTTCAGGATCTGCTACAAATACCAATGCAGTAATTTCGGTATCAGTGTTTAAACGAATCGGACCGTTGGCTGGCATATAATGAAATTCTTCGAACCAATTTCCGCTATCAAAAACATATTTGGCAATATTTTGTAACAATGCGACAGCCCAGCTTGGATTTCCATTATCGGCTTCGTAAGGTTTTAATCTAAAGGTAAGTTCAAATCCCCATTTACTAAATTCACCATCTACTTTTTCTTTGTTATAATACAACTCCGAAAAACCGTAAGTGATAAAATGGTAATGATCTTCCTGTATTTTACTTTCATAATAACTTACCCCGTCAAGCGGATGCTCACCACCCAGCATATAACTAATTGCTGGTGCAAAATGTTTAGGTTCCTGACCAGGATATAAGCGATCAAATTCTTTATCGATTTCTAACCAGCCGACAGCATCATCTTCTGTAAATTCTTTTTTGTATTCTTCTAAGTTCATTTGTATAGTTTTCTCGTTAAAAGCATCTACAAGATATTATTTTTATTGGAGAAAAGTAAATTCAGAACATAAAAAAATCCGATTTTTGAAAGAAAATCGGATTGTGTATTTTAATTTTTTCGATTTAAATCGGTAATTAATAACGGATTGTTTTCCTTTAGTTTGTTAACTAATTCTTCTACTTTTTCCGGATTCTCTACAATGTAATCAAATTCTGCAGAAGTTATTCCTACGATTTGAAGAAACAAAACTTCACCATGAGGAGTTTGTTTTTTGGGAACTTCAGGATCTGCTACAAATACCAATGCAGTAATTTCGGTTTCGGTGTTTAAACGAATCGGACCGTTGGCTGGCATATAATGAAATTCTTCGAACCATTTTCTGCTATTAAAAACATATTTGGCAATATTTTGTAATAATGCGACAGCCCAGCTTGGATTTCCGTTATCGGCTTCGTACGGTTTTAATCTAAAGGTAAGTTCAAATCCCCATTTACTAAATTCTCCATCTACTTTTTCTTCGTTATAATATAATTCTGAAAAACCGTAAGTGATGAAATGATAATGGTCTTCCTGTTTTTTACTTTCGTAATAGCTTACACCATCTAGCGGATTATCACCACCAAGCATGTACGGAATGGGAGGAGCAAAATGTTTAGGTTCCTGGCCAGGATATAAGCGATCAAATTCTTTATCGATTTCTAACCATCCAACAGCATCATCTTCTGTAAATTCTTTTTTATAGTCTTCTAGCTTCATTGTTTATAAGGTTTTTAATTTTAGGAAATATATTTTATAACAAAATATGAAGCGAAATTATTTTAATGGCAGTTTTAAGATAGCTATATTAAAGTGTTTTTATATTAAAAAAAGTTTTTTTTATAAATACAAAAATAAAAAAATCCGATTTTTGAAAGAAAATCGGATTCTATATTTTATTCTATTTTTTTGATGAGCTGTTCAGTACCAAGTTGTAAACCTTTGTAATAATCGCCTTTTTTTAATTCTGGAACCACATAAGTTGAAATGATATTTTTCATTTCTTCATCTGTCATTTTAATACGGATTTTATCTACTCCCTGAACCTGAATTTGTCTTAATTGCTTACTAATTACAATCAATATTGAAGTGTCTACTTTTAGTTTAGAAAGCAAATATTTATCTAAATCTAAAGAGTACTCGGTCAAATCTGTATAAGGACTTATAGAAGAAGTGCTCACAATAAGTATTTTGCTTTTCGTTTTGGTTTCACTGGCTTTTAAAAAATCTCCTAAACTTTTCGCCTGACTTGGACTCATAATCTTTTCAAAATCATTTACATAATCGTACGATTTTGCAAAAATAGTTTCTGGATCAGGTTTGGTTTGTGCAGAAGAATAATTTGGTAAAAAAAGAACAATTATAAAAAGCAACAATAATTTTTTCATGTCAGATTTTGATTTTGGGCAGTGCAAAATTAAAGCTTTATTATTAAAAATTAATATCCAATTTGTTACGAAAAATCAATATTTATTTCTCATAGAATGGAATAAAAAAAATCCGATTTACGTAAATCGGATTTTTAGTAATTTATTGAAGCAGTGGTAACAGATGTTCCCATTTTAGTTCTTTGGCAAAATCAAGTGCCGTTTTGCCATTTTCTGTTTTAGCATTTTTATCTGCTCCTGATTCTAACAAAACTTCAATTGAATTTTGATTTCCTGCAATTGTTTCGCGATGTAAAAAAGTATATCCTAATTCATCTTGATGAGTTACTTCTTCTGGATTATTTTTTACAAAATCAATAAGGCTTTCCTTCATGTTTTTGCTCATCGGATGTTCAAGCAAATTTTCAGGTTTTTCTTTTTGTTCATTAACCACCAAAATATCATTATAATCACCGAAATCTAATCCCCAAGCCTCATCGTGAGATTCTCTTTCGTCTTCGCTCATTTCAGAACGCATGGCTTGAATGGTAAAAGCGCCGTAAGTTTTTCCATTAATAGCAAATAACCAATCACTGATTTGATTGATTGGAATTTGTATTTCGTCACCATTATTTACATTCGTTAATTCATCTGGATCGTTTACTAAGATTCCGTATATGTTCTCTCCGTCAAAATTTACATCATTGATCCACATGTGTTCTACTACAGTTTCTCCATCAATTTCCTGAGTAAAAGCCAGTTTTACACAAGCAACGTCTAGCCCTGGAATTATTCTGCGGTATTCCCAAGATAATTCTCTCCAGAAATATTTAAAAGTTTCCTGAGCTTTTTTATAAGCTTCAATCATTTTTGGATTTTCTCCGTCGGCGTAGAATATTTTTGTTTCTTCCATTATATTGTATTTTAAGTGGTTTTGTTGAATTATGAATTATTTTAAACAAATAAAAAACCGATTTGTTTTTTTGCAAATCGGTTTTTTTATGATCAGAAAAGAATTTAGAAATTTACATCGTCTGCAACATTTCCGCCTTGTTCTGCGGCAAATTTTGCAGCATATTCTTTTTGTTTTTCCTGCTGGTAATTAGAAAATTCAAGAATACTTTCGGAGTTCCAGTTTTGATTTTGCTCTGTCATCCATTGCATCGCTACCGATTGGAAGTCAGCTAAATTGATTCCGAAGTTTTCTAAAATCCATTGAGCGCCATCAATTCCGTATTCGTAAGCTGCTTGTCTTGCGCCGGCCAATTCTTCATAGAAATAACGATCGTTTTTCATTCTTTCTAAGTTTGCAGCTCCTTCTTCTGAAATTTCTGCTTTAAGATTCTCCAATTGAGGAACAGTAACATTTTCAGCATAATATTGCCCAAAAAGAGTGGTAACTGTAAACGAAGTATCTTCTCCCATACGCTGTGGCCAGATGGTATTTAATTCTTCCCAAATAATAGGTTCAAATCCCATTGCTTTACAAACTTCCAGATGATCGATTCCGGCACTTATTTTAAGGCACATTGCGGTGTAAGTTCTTAAATCTACGCCATGAACAGGTTCTAAGAGTGGATTGTTATCTTCTACTTTTACAAATCCAGAAGTCTGAATTCCAGTATATTTTAGAGAATTAGCGTGTTCAAAACGAATCATTTGATCAGTATCACAGTTATTCCATTCTAGGTAAACTTCTCTTCTGTAATTAAAATAGATGTTCTGAATGTCTTTGTCTTCTAAGTTTTCTCCGCTTGCACGTTCATCTGCGATCCATGCTTCGGCTCTTGAAGCTACTTCTGCATCAAAATCTTCTACTGAATAGTGTGTTCCGTGTAAAGTTTCAGGATCGTATTCTACTTCCTGATATCCATCTTCATAATCATTTTCATAATTATCATTTGAAGCTGAAGCTTCATAATTTTCATTTTCCTGCTTGTTGTCTCCAGTTATAGAGTCAAAAAATTTTTTAAACATTTGTCGATTTTTTTGGATTAATAAATTAATATTTCAATTGATTCTGATACATTTTTTCGTTGTGTTCTTTTAAATCCGGCGTGATTTTGTTCCATTCGTCGTACATGGCTCGTAGGTAAATCTGACGCAATTTTGGTGCATTTTGAATAGCAAATTGTCTTTGTTCTTCTAAGTCTTTCATTTTAGAATGAATTTCATTTAAGACACTTTTATTCGATTCATGAATCGTACTTAAACTCAATTTATGATGCTCGTGATATAATTCTCTTTCTTTCTCTACTTCACTTTCATATTCTTCCTGTAAATGTGCAGTTCTTTGTTCTGCAAGTTCTCGCGCGATATTTTGTAAATTTCTTCCGAGTGTACTTGGAGTAAATGTGTTTTGGGTTTTGCAATACGGACAAGAAACATACGTTTCGATTAAAAATATCTTGTCGATAGTCAAATTTCCACCGCATTGTGTACAGTTGAATTTGTCTTTTATAGTTTCAAATTCGCCTAATATTTTTTGATACTCGATTTCAAGATCGCGTTCTTTTGTTTTTTCAATCTGTTTTCTCCAATACTCGCATTTGTTTTCAAATTCGTAATAGCGGTTCGAAGAAACATCTCTAAAATCTGAAATCAAATCGTGATGTTTGCTTAAGACAGAAACTTGAGAATTGATGTTGTAATAGAGATTGATTATTTTTTCTTCATAAGTTTCTCTGGCTTTTGTTCTAATGTTGTTTAGTTGACCATTTATACCAGAATATACATTATGAAAAGTTCTTTTGTATAAATCATCGTCTTCCTTTAAAATCTGTTTTAACTCTGGAATTGCAGCCATTGCCAATTCTTCCATTTTGGCTTCCAGTTTTTCTAGAAAAGCAAACCATCTTTCTTTTGATTCCTGAAGTTCAGCATACCATTCTGGCGTATTTTCTTCTGTATTTTTATTGAATAGTCCGAACACTTTATTTTTGATTTTTTAAATTGAATTATCTTCTTTTTTAATGTAAAGTCCGTCTGAAAGTTTGGTGCTCAAAAACTCAAAACCACAGTAGGCGCAATGAGTTACACCGTCTTGTTTGGCACGTCCAGCGCCGCAATTTGGACAATCTCTTGCATTCATTTGCGCATCTGTCGTTTCGTATTCTCCTCCATAATTGGTTTGATTTTGCGCTTTTTGTTTTAATTTATCTAAAAACGAACTGACTTTTTTCTCTTCCATTACAACTGATTTAATAATTCGGTTTTCTTCGTTTTGAATTCGTCTTCGTCAATTAAACCAGCATCAAATAAAGATTTCAGTTTTTGAAGTTTTGAAGTTAAATCGTCTGAAGTTTCTTGTTTTGGAGTCTCTTTGTTTTGCTGTAACTGATTTAAAAGAATTCCCATTCCCAAAGCGTTTTGAGTAGCGTCATGAAGAACAGTTCCTTTATCTCCAATTGCAGTTGCAGTATTGAATTTGGTAAATTTATCCATATCGGTTACCATATTCATATTGGTGATTTTATCGTAATGTTTTGTAACTTCTTCTGGTAAGGTTACGCTCGTTATGACAAACTGAGTAAGTTCGATTCCTAATTGCTCAAAATATGGTTTTAGATAAGGTTCTATTTTTTTACCTAATTGTGTAATGTTTCCAGCAACGTCTGTAATCGTAATATTTTCATTAGAGAGAACTTCTCCAAATTTTGGAGCTATAAAATCTCGTAATTGGTTTTGTAATTCAAAAATGGTGAGCTGCTTATAAGTTCCAGCATATTGACGGAAAAATTTAGCGACATCGTTAATTTTTATATCAAAACTTCCAAAAGCACGAATTCTGATCTGACCAAATTGTGGATCATTAAGTAAAATAGGAGCAGGAGTTCCCCATTTATTATTGATGAATTGATGGGTGTTGAAAAAATAAATATCAGCTTTAAAGGGACTTTCGAAACCGTATTTCCAGCCTTTTAATCTGCTTAAAATAGGAATATTTGCGGTTGATAATGTATGAAGTCCCGGAGAAAATACGTCTGCAAGTTGGCCTTCGTTTAGCAACATTACCTGCTGACTTTCACGAACAGTTAATTTAGCTCCATTTTTTATTTCTTTATCTTCATCATGATGTTTCCACATTAATAAATTAGGATCACTTGTTGTAGCTTCGATTATTTCTATAAAAGGTAGTTTCATTGCAAATCTATTTAAAGGTAATAAAAATAGGAAATTTGCTACAATAAAAAAGTTTTCTTATATAAAATTTAAGATAAATTTTTATTTTGCGCTATCTTTTCTGTAAATGGCTAATTACAGTTTGCAAATTGAAATTAAATAAAGAATGTATCTTGAATGTTAATTCTAGAACAATGATTTTTTAATAAAGAATATACCTTTTTTAAAAGACAAAAAAAATCCGACCTGCTTTCGCAAATCGGATTTTATAAATTGAAAATTATATATAACTCCGTAAAGAAGGAATCTTTACATTGTATATTTTACAAGTGAATTACTTCGCCGTAAGCATCAGCTACAGCTTCCATAACAGCCTCGCTCATTGTTGGGTGAGGGTGGATCGCTTTTAAGATTTCATGACCAGTAGTTTCTAGTTTACGAGCTACAACTGCTTCAGCAATCATATCTGTAACACCAGCACCAATCATGTGGCATCCTAACCATTCTCCGTATTTAGCATCGAAGATTACTTTTACGAATCCGTCAGCAGCTCCAGCAGCTTTTGCTTTTCCAGAAGCTGAGAATGGGAATTTACCAATTTTTAATTCGTAACCTTTTTCTTTTGCTTGTTTTTCAGTTAAACCAACAGAAGCGATTTCTGGAGTTGCATAAGTACAACCAGGAACATTTCCGTAATCGATTGGTTCTACGTGTAAACCTTTGATTTTCTCTACACAGTTAATACCTTCAGCAGAAGCAACGTGAGCCAAAGCTTGACCTGGAGTAACGTCTCCAATTGCGTAGTATCCTGGAATATTTGTTGCGTTGTAAGCGTTTACTAAGATTTTATCTCTGTCAACAGCAATACCAACTTCTTCTAATCCGATGTTTTCGATGTTTGTTTTGATTCCAACTGCAGAAAGTACGATGTCAGCTTCAAGAATTTCTTCTCCTTTTGCTGTTTTTACAGTTGCTTTTACTCCGTTTCCAGAAGTATCAATTTTTTCTACAGAAGAGTTAGTCATGATTTTTACACCCGCTTTCTTCATAGAACGCTCCATTTGTTTAGAAACGTCTTCGTCTTCTACAGGAACGATGTTTGGCATAAACTCTACGATAGTAACGTCTGTTCCCATTGAGTTGTAGAAGTGAGCGAACTCAACTCCAATTGCTCCAGAACCAACGATAATCATAGATTTTGGTTGTGTTGGCAAAGTCATTGCCTGACGGTATCCAATTACTTTTACACCATCTTGAGGTAAGTTTGGCAACTCACGAGAACGAGCACCAGTTGCGATGATAATGTGATCAGCGCTATATTCTGTAACTTTATTGTCTTTATCCGTAACGTCAAGTTTTTTTCCTGGTTTTAGTTTTCCAAAACCTTCGATAACGTCAATTTTGTTTTTTTTCATCAAGAATTGAACTCCTTTGCTCATTCCTTCCGCAACACCACGGCTACGTTGAATAACTGCTGGGAAATCTTTATCGAATTCAGAAACTTTCAATCCGTAGTCAGAAGCATGCTTTAAATAATCAAAAACCTGAGCAGATTTTAAAAGAGCTTTTGTTGGAATACATCCCCAGTTAAGGCAAACTCCACCAAGATTTTCTTTTTCTACTACAGCTACTTTAAAGCCTAATTGAGAAGCTCTAATCGCTGTTACATATCCTCCAGGACCACTTCCTAAAACAATAACGTCGTATTTCATTTTTTTTGTTTTTAGTATTAACTATCGAAAAATGAATTCTACAATTCCGAAACTCATCTTTCGATTTATTCTTTTGTTATTTGTGATTGCGAATTTAAGGATTTATTTTATATGAACACCTGAAATTTTGTTTTTAAAGACAGAGATTTTGGTCTTTTCACAGAAAATGAAGTAATTGTGAATTGCAAATTGTGAATTCTGAATTGATTTTTGAGATTTAGTGAGTAATTGTTGATGGTTTGTAGTTAATGGTTTGTAGTTAGTTGTTAATTGTCAATTATCAATTATCAATTATCAATTGTTAATCGTTACTACAATTGTTGCTAAAAAAAAACAGCCACAGATTATTAGGATTAAAATGATTTTTAAAAAATCAGTGTTAATCTGTGTAATCTGTGGCTTTTTAATTTTTAGTTATGGGTTATAAGTTATCGATAACCATCAACTACAAATCATTAACCATTAATAATTAAACCTTAACGTGTCCCCAGTTTTCTCCGCTGGCAATTCTTCTGATCTGCATTTCGCTTACGCCAAATTGTTTTGCGATCATTTTCAATCGTGTTTTTTGTTCTGGTCTTGCTAATATCTTTTTGATTAACATGACTTTAGTTGTTGTTAATTTTCGTCCGTCCGATTTTAGATTGTGTTCTATTAGATTTTTTTTCGCTTGGATCACGCGTGGACTTTTGCGGCTGTGCGCCATCATTTCCTGTTTGGTTGCCCAGCGTAGGTTTTTCACGTCATCGTTGCTTCTATTGTAATCTAAATGCAATACGTAAGTTTGATCTTCTGAATCTTTCGGGATAAAATATTGGGCAACTAATTTGTATAAGAAGAGATATTTGTTAACGATTTTATCGTCTTTTTTAACCTTAAAACGGAAAGTTGGATATCCGTCACTTAAACCGCCTTTTAAGATGCGGCCATTTTCAATTTCGTCAGTAAAGCTTATTAATCGTCCTCTGTTTGAAATGGCATATTTTAATTGTAATGAGGCATTTATTTCTATTTCTTTAAACTGTTCTTCTGGATAAAATCGGTTTTGTGGCATATTCTTTTACATTTGATTTCTATACTCTCAAAGATAAATAATAAACTAAAAAAGTCGGCTATCTACTTGATACTGAAATGTCAGTTTTATGATTTCTATAACGCTATTTTAACGTTTTAAAATCTTTTTAGCAGTTTTTAGTCGGATTTTAAATCACAAATTATCAAATATGCAGTTTTTAATTTTTCGCAAAAGCGTAAATTCTAGATTAAATTACCATTATTTTATTGATCGAGCCAACTTTTAAAATTATGGATTTCTTTTTTACTGATAAAAATTGGATCGTTTTCGACAGAAGGAACAGTCAAAATAAGTTCGACTTTTTGATGTGAATGTTTGACTACTTCTTTTATACTATTTCGATGAACAATATATTTTCGGTTTATTTTGAAGAAATGAAATGAATCGAGACTATTTATGATGTCGGTTATGGTACTATTGTATAAATAACTGTTTCCTGATTTTAAATAAATAAACAAATGTTTGCCAGTCGCAGCAAAATAGTTGATTTCGTTTTCATTGACAGAAATCAGTTTATAACCATGATTTACTAAAAAATGACGCTGTATTTTGTTGTTCTCCGGATTTTCTATCGCTACTAAAGATTGAAGCGTAGAATCACTGTTAAAACTGTCTTTTATTTTTTTGAATTTATGAAGTGCTTCTAGTAATTCTGATTCTTCAAATGGTTTTAGAAGATAATCAATAGTGAAGTGTTTGAAAACAGAAATCGCATAAGAATCATAAGCTGTAATGAAAATGACAGGGCAGGCGATAATTGTCTTTTCGAAGATTTCGAGACTTTTTCCATCTCCCAAATGTATGTCCATAAAAGCCAAATCGACTTTGTTTTCGCTAAAGAAAATAACAGCTTCTTTCACAGATTTTAAAACACTGATTTCTAAAATCGGTAAAATATCTTGCTGCTCTAAAATGGATTTTAGATAACTAGAAGCTAGATATTCGTCTTCAACAATAGCGATTTTCATTTTTTTTGCCTTTGTTTTTTGGAATTATTTTGCAAAGATACTTCACTAAATAGTTTTTCCAATAAAAAAAGGTCCGGTTTACAAAACCGGACCTTTTAAAAAACAAATAGGTATTATAGATTGGGATTATTCAATCTCGCGTTTGCAGGATAAACAATCGTATAGCGCGGATCATTTTGTATCAATGTATAATCTTGTCCATCAACAGTATGAACAATTTCCTTTTGAGTAGTTCTTCTCAAGTCAAACCAACGGTGTCCTTCTGCAGCAAATTCGCGACGTCTTTCGTTGCCAATAAATATGGCTAGATCAGTTGCATTCATGGCATTAACAGAAGCAGTAACGGTAGTTAAACCAGCTGGAGTGTAACGTTTCGAAGCAAAATCTAATACAGTTGTTTTAGCATCTGTCAGATTATTTAATTCCAATAAAGTTTCTGCTTTTGTTAGGTATAATTCTGAAGTTCTAAAAGAACATTTTTGAGCGTCTTCTCCTCCTTTTTGGATTCTGAAACGGCTTCCGTTAGCTAAAAAGTAAAGCGAGTAACGTATATCTGTTGTTTTGTTGTAAGCCGAAAGTAAATCAGGAGAAGCATATGAAACTGATTTCAAACTATTATTGAATACATTTTCAAGTGCTAAAATCGATTCTACACCATCAAATCTGTTGGCTAAAACTTTAGTTGAATTTAAATCAACTAAATCATTCTTGATTGCCAATGCTTTGTTTGCAGCATCAAGAGATTTTTGCCATTGTTTTTGATATAAGTAAATACGGCTTTCTAAACTATACAAAGAAACTTTAGAAAAACGGTAATTTAATCCTTTTGGCTGAGATGCTACATTAAGTAATTTCTCTGCTTCTCTAGTGTCAGAAATAATTTGATTATAAATTACTTCTACACTTTCTGGAATAAATGCCTGTTCTAAATCTATTTCTAATGCTAAAGGAACTGCTTTGTCGCTTGCTGCAGTTGCTGCATTGTAAGGTTTTGCAAAAAGGTTAACCAAATCAAAATAAGCCATTGCTCTCAATGCATAAGCTTCTCCGATTAATTGATCTCTTTCTGCAGAAGCTCCTATTTTTTTAGACGCTTCGTTGATTAATACATTCGTGTAAAAAATTACAGTATATAAATTTTGATATTGAAAAGAAGTGGTAATCTTGTCAGGATTTGCATCTTTCCAAATGTAAATATCTCTGAAATAGATAAAATCGTCGAAGAATTCATTCATTGTAAGCTCGTCTGCACGAACTGCGCTCAATGATTTATGTTGTGGATAAGCAGAATATCCTGTTGTTAAAACGGCACGAAATTGAGGTAATGTTTCCGGAATTACTTTACCAACAGGTGTTACATCCAGATAATCATCACAGCTGCTTATGGTTAGCGCCGCGATAAAAAATAATATATATTTTGAGTATTTTTTCATCTTTTGATAGTATTAAAAAGTAACATTACAACCTACAGTAAATGACTTAGGAACAGGCTGAGAATAAATATTTCCATAAGTTTCAGGATCAAAGTAACCTTTGAAATCAGAACTAATTACAAATAAGTTTCTTGCTTCAACATTAAGTCTAATACTCGAAATATTAATGTGATCCGTAAACGCTTTTGGAAGTGTATAACCTAAACGGATACTGTTCAATCTCATATAACTCATTTTACGAACCCATGTATCTAGGTAATTCATGGTTATAATATTGTTTCCTCCAGAATACCATTGGTATGCCATCCATGAATCTCCTGATCCAGAAGTCATGCTTGTAATTCCTGGTAAGTTAGAAGATGTATTAGTTGGCGACCATGCATCTAAAATTCTACTTGAATAATTTCGTCCTCTGTCTACTTCAGCTCCGTTGTAAGGTGGAGTTTCTACAACAGTTTGGTCTAAAGTAAATGAAGCCACAACTGCTAAATCAAAATTACCTACTTTGAAAGTATTGGTAATACCTCCTGTATATTTAGGGTCTCTATCTCCTAAATAAGTGAATAAATCTCTAAACTCTGCAGCACTTAATTTTGATTGTGAAAATTCTCCTGGTAAGAAATCTGCAAATAAATCATACAAACCAAAGAAAGTTTGACTGTTTACTGTTTCTCCTTTTTTGTTTACGAACAAAGGATTTCCGTTTTCGTCGATTCCGTTTGTTTTAAATCCGAAAACTGCATTTACAGGACGACCTTCTCTGCTTGGCATATAATCAGTATCACGAACTTCTATACGGTCAACATTACTCTTGTTTTGTGCAAGATTGAAGTTGGTAGTCCATTTAAAATTTGGACGATCGATATTTCTTGTTGAAATAGAAAGTTCAAAACCTTTATTGGTTACCTGCGCCCAGTTCATGTTCGTAAATTCAAAACCATTTTCTAGAGGTAATGCTCTATTACCTAATAAATCGGTACTTTTTCTTCCGTAAACATCAGCAACAATGCTAATACGGTTATGAAACAATCCAAGATCTGCACCAAAGTTTGTATTCGTAGTTTTTTCCCAACGCAATTTTTCGTTCGGAGGACTAACCACTACAATTGTAGGTTCTGTTTGTCCTGGAAGAATAGTTGTAGTTTTGTTTTCTCCTACAACAAATGGAGAAGTGTTTTTGTCGATATTTCCTTGTAAACCATAAGAAGCACGTAGTCTTAAGTTAGAAATAACGTTGCTGTCTCTTAAGAAGTTTTCCTGAGAAACCAACCACGCTCCAGAAGCAGACCAAAGTGGCAAGTATTTGTATTTTGGGTCTACACCAAATAAATCCGAACCATCATAACGTGCACTTCCAAATACAGTATATTTTTTGTTATATGTATAAGAAGCAGTTGCAAAGAAAGAAGCAAAAGCATTTTCATTTTGCTGTTTCAGGTACGTTCTGTATTCAGCGTTGTTTGCAAAATCCGAATTTGGGAAAACGATTTGCTGAGTTGTCAATGTATTTTCATCAAAACCGAATCCTCTAGTTTCTATAATTGTTTGGTAATTTCTTCTCAACTCATTACCAACCATAATTTCAACCTCGTGCTTGTCAGCAAAATTGTTTGCGTAATTAAGCGTTGTTTTTAAATTGTATTGAAAAAAGTCGTTATTAGAATTTTCGATTACACCACCTGCTGGAAGGAAATAATTGAAATTACCATTCGAGAAATAACGTGATTTTTCTTTGTATCTTCTTGTATAATAACTGTTTTGACCAGCAAATTTATCAGTAGAAGTCTGGTCCAACTGAAGACCAAGTTGACTGTTTGCTTTTAAATGATCTGTAATTTTGTATTCAGCATCCAAAAGCGCTTTTATAGCTCTTGCTTTCAGTTCGTAAGAAGTATTTGCTCTTTCTTCAAAAAGATTATATGGAACGTAACGATCAGAATATCCTGTAATATCCTGGTCATAATTGTAACTTCCGTCGGCATTGTAAGGCGTCAGGTACGGATTTACGTTTCTTGAATAATTAGCAGGATTCGTATTTCCACTTGCTTCTGTCAGATAAGAGTTTTTGATAGATTCTGAACCAAAAAGTCCAACACCAACTTTAAATCTGTCTGATACTTCGTAGTTGTTTTTTAATGTTAAATTGTAACGTTTGAAACCAGTTCCAATAGTGGTTCCTTGTTCATCATAAAAACCTGCAGAGAAATAATAATCTGACTTTTCGCCTCCACCAGACAGGCTTAAACCATGCTGTGTATTGATTGCATTTTGGTAAATTAAATTACCCCAGTTGAAATTATTGTTTCTTAAAGCATTAATAGAATTTTGAGTAGTTGGACTCAAAGCAGAGAATCCTCCAGCTCTGAAAGTATTTAATTCATTAGCTCCGTTTAAAATACGAGCTACTTGTCCGCCAGTATCTCTATATGTTAAATCTGAACGACTAGCCATACCAAGTTCAAAATCAACTTTTTGATTAGAATTCATTAAATTCAATTTATCAAAATCTGGTCTTTGTGTGATGAAAGTATTAGTGTTAACATTAATTACCATTTTACCGCTTCTTCCTTTCTTAGTGGTAATTACGATAACTCCATTGGCTGCACGTGCACCATAAATAGAAGTTGCCGCAGCATCTTTTAAAATAGTAATGTCTTTAATATCATCAGGGTTTAATCCTGCGATAGAATAATTGGCCAATAAATCGATGTTGTCTTTATCGTAGTTTGTAGGTACATCGCGGCCTTCTAATGGCAATCCGTCCAAAACCCAAAGAGGATCTTGAGAACCATTAAGAGAAGCAGTTCCTCTAATTCTGATTTTAGCTGGTGCTCCAGGTGCTCCAGATGGCGTAGTTACAGCAACTCCGGCAACTTGTCCCAATAACATTTGGTCCACACTTGCAACTCCCGCCTGTTGAATAGAAGCCATATCAACTTTTGCAATTGCAGAAGTAAGCTTTCTTTTCTCAATTTTTTGGTAACCGGTTACTACAACTTCCTGAAGTTTTCCAACTTCAGATTTTAAACTGATTGTATATTCTTTTTGAGAGGAAGACAAATCTAAAGTATAGGCTTTGTATCCCATAAATGTTATTCTTAATGCGGTAACATTTTTAGGTACTCTTAATTGAAACTTACCATCAAAATCTGAAGTAGTTCCGATGCTTTCACTCTGAATAATTCCAGCCATAGCTGTTTTACTAGAGATTGAATTGTTCTCAACAAAAATTGACGCTCCAGGAATCGGAGATTTGTCATTTTCGTCTAAAACAATACCCGAAATAGTTCGGGATTCCTGCGAGTATCCTGCAATGGCCAGGAATAGCAGTAAGGCTTGTAAAATTTTTGTCATGTTTTTGGTTGTGTATTAAAAGGTTGTATTATTTAGGGCTTTATCGATTCGTTGTATCAAATCGTTGTAATGGTTTTGGGTAGATTGATCTCCTGTATTCTTTTTTGTTTTTAATAATTGAAGAACTTTGCTTAATTCTCCTTTTTTGTCTGAAGTTACTTCTGTAACTCTTTTCAAAGTAGATTGATTAATGTTTCGTGCCATATGAGCATCATCTAAATAGTTGCACAAATGAGGCATATTTAAAGTCTGCTGAATGTCTAGTAATTTTTTAGGATCTGTTTTTTCAAATAATTTGTTTGTTGAAACAATTAAAACATCTACGTAATTCTTTTGTGTCATCCTTTCTAAAATGCTCAAAGACTTATTTTGAATGGTTCCTGCAAACACACTTTGGTGCATTTTTTTAAACAAGTCATTTACGGTAAAAACAGGGTCTTTGGTTTTATTACGTTGATATAATTGGTTTTCTGTCATTCGAAGCAAACGATCATCACTAAATAAATTGTACATAACATCGTACTGTAATTCTCTTGAAAGCGTATACGGAGTATATTCATAAGGTCCAAGAGGAGAATCTTTCAACGGATTTGTTTTGTCTAAAATGTCATTAAAAAACAACCATTGTGGAATCGTAATTACATTTTTAACCAAATAGTCAGCAGCTCTTTTTTGCATTGTAGCAGGAACAGGAACATAACTTTGTTTGTTGTCTCCATGAACCGTTACATTCAAGTAAACACCACCAATATTGTTCATCACATGACGATTGTACATTTGCCATTGACCAATAGTTCCGATATATAATTTTCCAGTTTCGTAATACGATTGATCTTTATCGTAAGTCCAGTTTAGAATGTTATCCACAACACGTTTTAAGTTTTTTAAGCCATATTCGCTGGCTTTAACCGCGTCGTTTCCTAAATCTTCCGATTGAGAGCGAGGATCAATTGTGTTTTCCTGTTGTTCTCCATAGAAATAAATCGGATCATTTTGATGCTTCGTAATCAGAGTATTTAGCTTTAAAGTCTCATTATCATTTGGACCATACCATCTATAACCCCATTCGATAGCGTATTTATCATATTCTCCGATTTTTGGAGTAATTACAGTTACGTTATCTTCTGGTTGAGCTACATAATTGTAACGGGCATAATCCATAATTGATGGAGCAGTTCCGCCCATTTTTGCTGTAAATTCTTTGGAACGTAAAGATTCAACATCATAAGCAAAAGAAGATCCCATATTATGTTTTAGACCAAAAGTATGTCCAACTTCGTGAGAAGAAACAAAACGGATTGCTTCTCCCATATGCTCATCACTAAATGTATTTCCACGAGCTTTTGGATCAATTGGTCCAGTCTGAATACGCATCCAGCTTTGAAGCGAAGTCATTACATTATGCCACCAAATAATATCGGCTTCGATAATTTCACCGCTTCTTGGATCAACCACAGATGGTCCCATTGCGTTCGATTTTGGAGAAGCCGCATACGTAATTACAGAATAACGAACGTCATCAATGTCAAAATCTAAATCTTGTTCAGTAGGTTCTTTTGCAATAATGGCATTTTTAAATCCTGCTTTTTCAAAAGCTGCCTGCCAATCGTGTACGCCATCAATAATGTATTTTCTCCATTGTTTTGGAGTCGACGGATCGATGTAATAAACGATTGGTTTTTTCGGCTCTACTAATTCACCTTTCAAATATCGTTCTTCATCTTCTTTCTTTGGTTCTAAACGCCAGCGGGTAATCAATTCTTTTTCAAGCATTGCTTGCTGTGCATCGGCAAAATACCAATGCTTTTCGGTAAAAAAGCCAATTCGTTTGTCAGAAAAACGAGGTTTCATTGGAGTTTTATCCAATAAAATAATATTACTTGTTACGCCAAGGGTCACAGACAATGCTGGACCGCCTTCACTTACAGAAGTTGTCAGTTGTGATTTAACAACGATGTTTTGAGGAAAAGATTTTAAACCTTCAATATAAGAAAGATCAGATTTAACAGAACCGCCAAAACCAGTGCTACTCAAAACATCGTTGAAGCTTTTTTGTTTTCCGTCAAAAATCTTATTTACTTTAATAACAACAGCAGTCGAATCATTATTTTTAGTTTCAATATCAAAAACTTCAATAATAGATTCGGCAAAATTATTTTTTACAGATTCTGTAATCGCATCTTCTTTTGGTGAAGAAACTTTAGGAACATACGATTTTACCCAGACTTTCTTTGCGATTGTATCTTTATAAAAACTAATAATCTTGTTTTCATAATTCATTCCTTTATTTAAACCGGCTTCGTTTACCTGAAAAGGAACCTGAGATAATTTGTTTACAACTAAAAATTCTCTTTGAAATAAACTGTCCTGAATTTCAAAATAAACATCAGTTTTGACTTGAATAATATTGAAGAGTCCTTTTTTAACAGTTCCTTTTTTGATAAGGTCACTGTATTTTTTACCTTTTTTAGAATCGGTAGAGTCTTTTTTAATTTCAGTAGTATCTTCTTTTTTGTTTTTGTTTTTCTTTTGAGAATGAACAGTTAGTGGAGAAGATAATAATAGGAGTATGCAAAATGTTATCAAATTATGCAGGAATGTCTTTTCCTTCATCAGATGTTAAGTTTAGGTTAATTTTTGGCCGAAACTATTTGAATTTAGCTCAGAAAAAAAACGAAAAGGAGTGAATGGATTTTTTTTAGGAGTGAATGGATAGTAATGGAAGGATACAAACAAAACTGCCATCTTTTTCTGATGTCTCAAATTTGCTTTTCGAATAATAATTGTAAATACTCTTTAGATAATTTAATCCAAATTTAGTACTTGGTTCAGCAGTTGATTTTTTTTGAAGATTGTTGCTGATAATAACTTGATCTGATTGAATCAGAATCTTAGTAGTCAACGGACTTTCTTGTGTGGCATTATTATGCTTGATCGCATTTTCGACAACAGTCTGAAAAGCCAAATATGGAATATATTTTTCCAATGCAGTTTCATCCTGAATTTCAATAGAAAAGAAAAGCTCTTCTTTAAAACGAGTTTGCTGCAAAAACATATATTTCTCTATAAATAACAATTCATCCTTTAAAGGAACAATGTTCTTTTCTGGCGGATCAATTAAATAACGATAAATTCGGGATAAGTTTAAGGTGAATTTTTGAGCGACTTTAACATCGCTTCCCATTAACATATAAAGTGAATTCAACGAATTGAACAAAAAGTGCGGATTCATCTGCTCTTTCAATTGCTGCAACTGAATCAAAGCTTTTTCTTTGATGATTTTCTCGTTTTCAACAAGTAGTCTGTTTTTCTCCTCAATAACAATTCCTTTTTCTCTGTAGGCACGTCTGTTGGCATAAGAGAAAAGATAGAAAATCAACAGTAACATTACTGTCGTAATCGAATAAATTAAAGTGGAATATTTTTTTATCTGAGCAACATTCTCATCCACAAAAATTTTCGGGAAGTTTACACAAACAAACCAGTTCGAATTTTTTACATCTAATTTTTTAGTAAAGCGAATAACGTCTAGTTTTAAAAACTCAGACATGGTAATTCTCTTCGCAAAATCTTGTTTTTTAGTGAATATTGTATCAGAAGCCTGAAAAGAAGAAACTTTGAAAATATTTTTTCCAATAAAAGCAGCTTCAGGATGATAAACGCAAGTTCCTTTTTTATCAAAAACAAAAGCATAATTAGAAGCCGTTTTGTCTATTTTTGAAATATAAGTATGAAGCAATCCTAAATCAATATCATAACCATATCGAACCATTGTATTGTTTGCTGAAATAAGGTTGAAATAAATACGCCAAACCCATTCTTTTCCCTGCGGAAGAACAATACTAATGTGTTGCTTGTTTTTGTTTTGAAAAAGAAAATCTTTAATCTCTTTTTTGGTTTCTTCTGAAATCTCATTATCTCCATAATGAATAACATTTTCATTAATCTGAAACCAATTATGTATAATCAGTTTATTATTCGTCTGAAGCGAAGAAAGTAATTGTAAATTATTGTCAAGATTTGAAGCACTGCTTATTTGTAAAACATGCTGAATTCTTTTTTCCTGTTCGAGAAATTTTGATAATTCCTGAGATAAAAATTCCTGTTTTTTAATGAAGTTACGCTGCGCCATATCTTCATTCGATTTTTCGGTCAGATCAGTTATCAGATTACTCAAAATGTAAACCGAAGTAACCGTAATCAGAATCGAGGCAATAACGTAAATTACAAATGCCCGTCTGGAAGTAATATTTTTTAATCTAAATTTCAAAGAGTATCATCATGACTTAATTTGCGACGGCAAATTGAGAGTCATATAAATTTTTATAGTACCCATCAGTTTTATGTAATAATTCCTGATGCGTGCCTTGTTCAACAATTAATCCTTTATCCATCACCACAATCTTATCTGCATTTACAATTGTTGCTAGTCTGTGTGCTATAATAATCGAAGTTCTTCCTTTAGTAATAGTTTCTGTCGCACGCTGAATCATTTCTTCAGAATAGGTGTCGATAGAAGAAGTCGCTTCGTCTAAAATTAAAATACTTGGGTTGCTCACGTATGAACGTAAAAAAGCAATCAGCTGGCGTTGTCCAGAAGATAACATAACACCACGCTCTTTTACATCAAAATCGTAATTATTTGGCAGGTTCATAATAAAATCATGAACTCCGATTTTCTTCGCAGCATCAATTACCATTTCTCGGGTAATTTCCGAATTGTGCAAAGTAATATTATTGTAAATCGTATCGGCAAACAAAAAAACATCTTGTAAAACCACAGCAATTTGTTTTCTTAAAGAAGCCAAAGTATAGTTTTCGATATTTTCGCCATCAATAGAAATTGTTCCTCCGTTAATTTCGTAAAAACGATTTAAAAGATTAATAATCGTCGATTTTCCTGCGCCAGTAGAACCTACAATTGCAACGGTTTGTCCTGCCGAAACAGATAAATCGATTCCTTTGATAACTTCTTCTTCTGGAATATAACTAAAACGAACTTGCTTAAATTCGATACTTCCGTTAAAAACTGGTGCTTCAATTTTTCCAGTATCCTGAATATGATCTTGTGTGTCAATAATATCAAAAACACGATTGGCAGCGATCATTCCCAATTGCATCTCATTAAATTTATCCGCAATTTGTCTCAACGGATTAAACAACATTCCAATAAACATCGTGTATGAAAACAAATCTCCAAAAGTCGTAAAATGATCTCCGTTCAAAATTCTAAAACCACCGTAAACCACAACTAATCCTAAAGTAATGGATGAAATAATATCGGCAATAGGGAAGAAGATGGAGTTGTACAAAATAGTCTTAATCCAAGCAACTCGGTGTTTGTTGTTGATTTCTTTAAAGTTTTCGGCTTCGATTTTTTCACGGTTAAAAAGCTGTACGATTTTCATTCCCGTCACACGTTCCTGCACAAACGAGTTCATATTTGCGATTTGCGTTCTAACTTCCTCAAAAGCCACCTGCATTTTTCGTTGAAAGATTCGGGTAATGTAAACCAAAATAGGCATGGCAACAACTACGATCCAGGTCAGTTTCCAGTTCATGTAAAACATAAAAATCAATACCACAAACATTTTCATCAAATCGCTTATAATCATAAACAAACCTTGGCTGAAAATACGAGCAATCGATTCAATATCCGAAACAGCACGAGTAACCAATTGTCCAACGGGAACCAAATCAAAATACTTCATTCGGAAGCTTAAAATATGTTTGAAAAGTTTTGTTCGAATATCTTTTACAATATCCTGTCCAAGCCAGTTGGCCCAGTAGACAAAATAAAACTGAGAAAAAACCTCCATCAGTAAAACTACACCCATTAATATAATGTACAACAACAATCCCATTTTGTCATGAGTTTTGATATATCCATCAACCGTTTCTTTTAACAGATAAGGACGAAGTGCAGCAAAAATAGAAAGTGAAACCGCAAAAATGATTACGCCATAATAGCGCCATTTATAAGGCCTTGTATATTTTAAAATTCGTTTGAATAATCCAGTATCGAATGCTTTTGCTTTCATTTGTTTTCAGGAGCTGTTTCCTGCTTTCCGTTACAAGTTTTTTTCAAAAATATGTTTTTGTATTGTTTTGCTAAGAGCTTCCGTTGGTCGCTTTATCAAAACACAAAAACTATATTTTTTTCAAAAAAGCTTTTCACTTCAATCAGGGCTATTTAATGTAATCGTAATCTATTTTGGTTAAATACAAACCATGCGCTGGGACAGAAAACCCTGCTTTTTCTCTGTTTTTACTGGCGATAATATTTTCTAAATCTGCCAATGTAATTTTGTGTAAACCTATATTAATTAAAGTTCCTACAATTGCCCGAACCATATTTCTCAAAAAACGATTTGCCGAAATGGTAAAAATCAGTTTTCCTTCTTCTTGTTTCCAAAACGCCTCAAAAATTGTACAGTCAAATGTATTGACATCTGTATTTGTTTTAGAAAAACACTGAAAATCGGTATGTTTCAATAATAACTGTGCAGCTTCATTCATAAAATCCACATCTAGTTTTTGACTTACATACCAGCTCAGTTCCTGTAAAAACGGATTTTTTACAGTATTGATATGATATTCATACGTTCTTTTTGAAGCATCGAATCTGCAATGTGCGTCATCATGAACTAGAATAATATCAAAAATTGCAATATCTTTTGGTAAAAAAGAATTCAGTTTATGAACCAAAACTGGAACATCCAAAGTTTTTTCGGTATCAAAATGCCCAAACATTTCAGTAGCATGAACGCCAGTATCTGTTCTTCCGGCTCCCATAATACTAATGGGTTCATTTAATAAAACCGAAAAAGCCTTATTTAAAGTTTCCTGAACAGAAGAAGCGTTAGGCTGTATCTGCCAGCCATGATAATGTGTTCCGTTATAAGCAAATTGAATAAAATATCTCACAATTGAGGTTCAAAGGTTCTGAGGCGCAAAGGTACAAAGGTTTTTTGATTTTAGAGACAAAGGTTCAAAGTAACAAAGTACCAAAGTTCTTTTCCTGTGTTTTAAATTGTAGAGGTGTACAGCAGTGTATTTAACATTAGATGAACAAATCATATTATCATTAAGGTGTTTGCAAAGAAAAATCTTTGTTACTTTGTTACTTTGAACCTTTGTCCCTTAAAAAAAATGACTAAAATCCTTCTTCTCTCAGATACTCACAGTCACATTGATGATACTATTTTGAAATATGTTGCACAGGCAGATGAAGTTTGGCATGCTGGAGATATCGGTGATTTGAACGTAACAGATGCTATTAAAAAACTAAAACCTTTAAGAGCAGTTTATGGAAATATTGACGATGCAAAAGCACGATTAGAATTTCCGTTAAATAATCGTTTTTCTTGTGAGAATGTTTCGGTTTGGATTACACATATTGGTGGTTATCCTGGAAAATACAATCCGAATGTTAGAGAAGAGCTGGTTCTGAATCCTCCAAAATTGTTTATCTGCGGACATTCACATATTCTGAAAGTCATGTTTGATAAAAAGAACAATTTATTGCATATGAATCCAGGTGCTGCCGGAAAAAGCGGTTTTCACAAAGTTAGAACAATGCTTCGATTTGTAATTGATGATGACAAAATTAAAGATTTGGAGATTATCGAAATCGGAGAAAAATAGATTTAATGTGGCAACGGAATTTGAATTTTGATTTGAGTTCCTTCATTTTCCTTCGAAGCGATAATTAATTTTCCTTTATATTTTTTAATTCGGGCTCTAATTCGGTTTAAACCAAAACCTTCCGCATCTTTTAATTTTTTAGTTTTAAAGCCAATTCCGTCATCATGAATTGTTAATAGTAATTCATTGTTTTTCTCAATCAAATGAATTTTTGCCTTTTGAGCTTTACTGTGTTTTATGATATTATTGAATAATTCGCTGACGATGAAGTAAATCTTCATTTCAAATTTTTCGGTATATCTTGTACTGGTTGCAACAGAGCTCGAAAATTCAAAATGAATAGCAGAATTGGAGTGTTTTTCGCATAAATCTTCTAAAGCATAAAGTAATCCAAAGCGAAGTAAAAGTGACGGAACAAGATCATGAGACATGTCGCGTAGAAGTTCATGAGCTTCTGATAGAATGTTTTTAGCTTTTTGTATTTCATCAGATTTGATATCGTGCTGTGCCGTAAAAGTGTTTAAATGCAAGCCCGCCGATGACAAGAGAGAATTGATATTGTCATGAAGAAAAGAAGCGATTTTTTTTCGTTCGATTTCCTGACTGTCAATTCCTGAATTAATGATGCCAAGAAGTATTTTTTGTTTGGTGTCTTTTCTTTTTATTTTTTGTTTTAGTTTGTTATTCTGGTATAAAAAATAGAATAAAAAAAAGATAATAATAGTGAGCAAAATAGACAAGCTAACTATTTTTTTGTTTCGTAATTGTTCAGATTCTGTAATCGAATCCTGCACTGTTTTGTTTTTGATTTCTGTTGGAGAACCAGCCGCACTTGTATTGGCGGGTTGTGAAAAAGAAGTTCCTTTAACAGCAAAACATAAAAGCAGTGATAGTATAAAATTACGACCAAACATACATTAGGGATTAATTAAATTGTTTTTCAAAGCATATTTAACCAAGCCAATTGTGCTTTTTATGTTTAGTTTTTTCATAATATTTTTGCGATGAGTTTCTACAGTATGTGAACTGATAAAAAGCTTTTCGCTGATTTCTTTTCCACTATATTCTAAGGCAATCAATATGATAATTTCAATTTCTCTTGGACTCAGAATTGGACTTTCAATAACGACATTTTGATTTAGTTTCGGATTGTCTTTGAAAGTGTTGAATATCTTTTGTCTAATGGCATCACTAAAATATTCCTGTTCCTGATAAACGGCTTCTACAGCTTCAATGATATTTTCTCCTGCGCAATTTTTGGTAAGATATCCTTTTGCGCCCAGTTTCATTACTTCTTTTATAATTTTTAAATCATCATAACTAGAAAGTATAATAACTTTACAAGGAGATTCTTTTTCCTTAAATTCCTTTAAAGTTTCTATTCCGTCTTTTTTCGGCATACTGATATCTAGAATTAAAACATCAGCTCCATCAGCAGCCACATCATCATAAACAGTAGTGCCATCAAGTGAACTACCAACAACTTCGAAGTTCGAAACTGTTTTTAATAAGTTGGAGAGACCATCAATTAAAACCTGATGATCGTCTGCGAGATGAATTTTTATTGGAGAAGCCATTTTTTAAAACTGATTAAAAAGTAAAATTATGAAAAATTATCTTACGTTTATTTCGTTTTAGTCCAAAAAAAACCCGAATATAAAATTCGGGTTCTTCTTCGCGCAATAAACTAAGTTTATAGGTTTACCTCAAACGATCTACAGATTTTACAAGATCTTCGTCCTTTTTGATGGCCTTATTAGCTAAAACTAATAACACGATAGCAACAATCGGAAGAAACATCCCAATACCTTTCTCAGAGACTTCAGCCTCTCCAGATAAATTTAGTGATCGATATACAAATAATCCTAATAAAATTAAATTTAATATGATGTTCAACCTGTTTAACACAAATTGATTTTGTCTCTTTTTAAATGAAATTATACTGATCACGCTAAGCATTGTTGTTAATCCTAACAGAAAAGTATAAAGTTGACTCTGCATAAAAAAGAAAGGCTTTCCTGCGGCGGTTGTCCATAGTGGAACAAAAAGCATTAAAATGCCTGTTGCTGCAAAAGCCAGAAATAAATATACAGTCTGAATTCTTTGTATCATGTTCTAAAAATGTTTTACAAAAATATATTTTCTTTTTTTAAAATACTATTGTATGATAAAATTTTATTCGTATTATTGCATCATAATACCGTAAGCACTTCATACTGCGGTCAATTCAAATTTATTATCTACCATTCTTTTTACAGTATTTCCTTTAAAATAATTAAATTCATAGAACATTCATGTTTGATATTTCTGCATTAAAAGAAATGAAGCTTGCTGAGCTTCAAGAAATAGCTAAGTTAGCTAAAACAATAAAGATTACCGGTGTCAAAAAAGAGACTTTAATTAGCCAGATTTTAGCACATCAGGAAAGTACTCTTGAGCCTGCTGAAGCTCCTCAAACAAACGTTGCTGCTGAAGCTAAAGAAGAAAAACCAAAACGTGCCAGAATTGCACCAGCAAAAACAAAAGCAGCAAATACCAAAAATGCTCCCGTTTTAGAATTTGATAAAGTAGAGGAAACTGTTCAAAAAAACGATACTGCTGAAACAGTTCAGCCAATTGCAGAAACGGCAACAGAAGCAGTACAAGAAAATAAGACACCAGTAGCAAAAAAAGATCCTAAAGGTGGAAAATTTAATAAACAGGCTTACGAGAAAAAAGTAGCTCTTAAAAAAGAGAAAGAAGCTGTACAAGAAGTGGCTACAACTGAAGAAACTTCAGAAGCAGTTGCACCTGAAATAACAGCCGAAACAACAGAAATTGCAGAAAAAACTCCTGCTATTGCTCCTGCAAAAAAGATCAATCCGAATCAAAATAAAAATCAGAACCAGAACCAAAATCAAAACCCGAATCAGAACCAAAATCAGAACGGGAATGGCAATGGAAACGGAAATCACAACAACCAAAATCCTAATCATAAAAATAAAAAGAACAATAATAATTTCAGAGATTCGGATTTCGAATTTGACGGAATTATAGAAAGTGAAGGTGTTTTGGAAATGATGCCTGACGGTTACGGATTTTTACGTTCATCAGATTATAATTATTTAGCTTCTCCAGACGATATTTATTTATCGACATCACAAATCAGATTGTTTGGTTTGAAAACTGGAGATACAGTAAAAGGAGTGGTTCGCCCTCCAAAAGAAGGAGAGAAGTTTTTTCCTTTAGTTCGTGTTCTTAAAATTAACGGACATGATCCGCAAGTTGTTCGTGATAGAGTTTCTTTCGAACATTTAACTCCGGTTTTCCCATCAGAAAAATTCAAACTAGCCGAAAAAGGCAGTTCTATTTCAACTCGAATTATAGATTTGTTTTCACCAATAGGTAAAGGTCAGCGTGGTATGATCGTTGCGCAGCCTAAAACAGGTAAAACAATGCTTCTTAAAGATATTGCAAACGCAATTGCAGCCAACCATCCAGAAGTTTATTTAATTGTTCTTCTTATTGACGAACGTCCAGAGGAGGTTACAGATATGCAAAGAAGTGTTCGTGGTGAAGTTATCGCTTCTACTTTCGACAGAGAGCCACAAGAACACGTTAAAATCGCAAACATTGTATTAGAAAAAGCAAAACGTTTAGTAGAATGTGGTCATGATGTTGTCATTCTTTTAGATTCGATTACACGTTTAGCAAGAGCTTACAATACAGTTCAGCCAGCATCTGGAAAAGTATTAAGTGGAGGTGTTGATGCGAATGCATTACAAAAACCAAAACGTTTCTTTGGAGCGGCTAGAAATGTAGAAAACGGTGGTTCTTTAAGTATCATCGCAACTGCATTAACAGAAACAGGTTCTAAAATGGACGAGGTTATCTTCGAAGAATTTAAAGGAACTGGTAACATGGAATTACAATTAGATCGTAAGATAGCCAATAAACGTATTTTCCCTGCAATCGATCTTACTTCTTCAAGTACACGTCGTGATGACTTGTTATTAGACGAAAAAACATTACAAAGAATGTGGATTATGCGTAAATATCTATCAGATATGAACCCTGTAGAATCTATGGACTTTGTAAACGATCGTTTCAAGAAAACAAAAAACAACGAAGAGTTTTTGATTTCGATGAATGACTAGAGAAAGGAACAAAGGCTCATAGTAACAAAGGGACAAAGGTCTTCGCTTTTGTGCTAAAAAAATATAAAATAAAAAAAGGGATGAGTAAAACTCATCCCTTTTTTGTTTGTTACAGATTGGAAACCTCTGTTACTTTGTCCCTTTGAACCTTTGTAACTATTTTTTATCAACTACCGGTCTATTTTCTCTATTGGCCAAATCCCAGGCAAGAACGAAAGCCAGTTTAGTTCTTTTTGTTAAAGCATCGTATTCGATTTTTTCTGCAGTATCATCTTTTCCGTGGTAATCTTCGTGTACACCATTGAAAAAGAAAATAGAAGGAATGCCATGTTTAGCAAAGTTATAGTGGTCAGAACGCTCGTAAAAATGATTAGGATCTTTAGGATCATTAAATTTGAAATCCAAGTCCATTTTGATGTATTTTTCATTTTGAGCTACAACAGCATTGTGTAAGTCAGATGATAATCTATCAGCACCAATTACATATACATAATTGTTTGTGTTTGAATGCTCGACATCACGACGTCCAATCATATCGATATTGATGTCTGCAATTGTGTTTGCAATTGGAAATAACGGATTTTCAGAATAGAAACGAGAACCATGTAAACCATGTTCTTCGCCCGTTACATGAAGAAACAAAATAGAACGTTTTGGTCCACGTCCCTGTTTTTTAGCTTTTGCAAATGCTTTTGCCATTTCCATAACGGCTACAGTTCCTGAACCGTCATCGTCAGCTCCGTTGTAAACTTCTCCATCTTTAATTCCAACGTGATCATAATGAGCCGAAATAACTAAAATTTCGTTGGGTTTTTCTGATCCTTCAATATAAGCCCAGATATTCTCAGAATCAGGTAAGTTTTCGTTTCTTCTTGCGTTTAAGAAAGCTGCCGGAATATGTTGATAGTAATCAGAAGCTCCTTTTGGATAAGAAATGCCGTTTTTCTTATATTGATCAATCATATAAAGACCTGCTTTTTTCTGTCCTTTTGATCCTGTTTCACGACCTTCCATTTCATCTGATGCAATCGTGTAAAGCATTTTCTTTAAATCTTTTTCGCTAATAGCTTTAACATATTTGGTTGGGTCCGAATTGTCTTTGGATGCTGTAGACTGCGCAGTTTTACAAGAATACGCAGAAACAACAAGTAATAAAAGGAGTAATTTTTTCATTCCTGTGGTTAGTGTAAATTAATAAATGTGTAAA
This sequence comes from Flavobacterium sp., assembly GCF_036405015.1. GTDB lineage: Bacteria > Bacteroidota > Bacteroidia > Flavobacteriales > Flavobacteriaceae > Flavobacterium. The sequence goes on from NZ_DASWYK010000078.1 coordinate 40,091, forward strand.
GAACGTATAAAGAAAGTAAAAATATAATAAAAAGAGAATTTATTATAAAAAGAAAGAAACTTTTTACAAAAGATACTGCTCTAGACTCTCCGTAAAAACGATGATGTGCTGGATAAAAGTAGTAACACATCCAAATTGTACCTACAAAGTTTGTAATTCCCGAGATGAAAGACATCGGACTGTCTTCACCAAATAAACCAATCAATCTGTCAATAATAAACATGATTAGAAAAATCAGTAAGAGAAAAGAGAAATAATGAAGCGTAAAGATTCCGTGATCAAAATAATACCATTTCTTTTTGTTGTGAAAAAGCCACAAGAAAAAGGCAAAAAAAGGCATAATGATAAATAGAATTTTAGGAAGATTGTGAAAAAAGGATTCTATAAATTTTATGATTATTTCTTTTTTGGTATATTTTTCAGTAACGTGAACTGCTTTTTCATAAACCCAGTACGATGTTGCGTTTAACTTTTCGCTTTCTTTTCCATATTTTTGAATGGAATCAATTTCCTTCATACTTTTTAATTGAAAATAGGATTTGTCCAATGTTTTCGACTTCAAATATGATTTTTCATTCCAGTTTTTCTTTTCTTTATTAATTTCTTTTTCAAACTTCGACGTGATTTCTTTGTCATTTTTCGTTAAGTCTTCGCTTATATTACTTGGAAATAAAGCAATTAAAAGAAAGGTAATAAAACTAATAAAGATATAAAGTCGAACTGGCGCCAGATAAGACAATCTTTTTCCTGAAAGATATTCTTTGGTAAGCGTTGAAGGCTTGAAAAGAAGATTTTTTATCGTTTTCCAAAAAGCGTTTTCGTAATGTGTTAAATCTTCAAAAAAGTGAATAAATAAATGATGAAAAGTTTTTCGGCTGTCACTGTTTTCTTGTCCGCAATTTGGACAGAATTTTTGTTCTACAACATGCCTGCAATTTAAACAAGTTTTATCTTCTCTAATTTTACTATGTGACATCGGTTTGGTTGGATTAATTTGTTTTTGGCGGTTTTTGTGTGGTATTATTTCTTTAAAACTTCATTCAGGAATAGTTGTAAATGATCAAAAGAACGTTTTGCTGCAACGGCATTATACGCTGCTCCTTTAGAATTATCACTTCCTGCTTCTGGATTGGTAAAGGAATGAACAGAATTAGCATAATAAATCATTTGCCAATCTGCTTTAGAATCACGCATTTCTTGTTGAAATGCTGTAATCTCGTCTTTCGGAACAAATGGATCATCGGCTCCATGGCAAACTAAAACTTTTGTATTTATGTTTTCTGTCTTTCTGCTGGCATCTTTTCCTAAACCTCCGTGAAATGAAGCTACACCTTTTAGATTTAAATGGCCTCTTGCAGCTTCCAGAACTCCAGTTCCTCCAAAACAATAACCAATTGCTACAATGTTATCGGCATTGGCTCCGGCTTTTATTAATTCCTGTAAAGCGGTATTGATGCGTTTTTGATAGGCTTCATAATTTGTTTTATAAAAGCCAGCTTGTTTTCCTGCTTCGCCAGTATTTTTTGGATAATTTCCTTCTCCATAAATATCGGCGATAAATACATGATAGCCTAGTTTAGATAATTCTTCGGCAATTCCTTTAGAAGCATTATCAATTCCAAGCCACGCTGGTAAAAGTAAGATTCCGGGATTGTTGGTGCTTTTTTTAGCAGATTTGATAAATAAGCCATTCAATTGCTGACTTCCTTCGCTATATTTTACTGGTTTTAATTGCGCATTCATAAGGTTGGAAAATAAGATTGCACTGAATAAAATTAGTACGTGATTTTTCATAATTTGGTAATTTTTAACAAATATCAGAAATATTATGTTACAAAAAAACCTCACAAGTAAATTATTGTGAGGTTTATAACGAATATGATGTTTTGGTAAAAACAGTTTTTTATAAGGAAATATTTCTTTTAAAAGCACAGCCTAATTCTACAATCGAATCGGTTTTGGCAATGCCGGGAATGCCGTCGATTTTTTCATAAAGAATACGACGCATGTGTTCATGATTTTTGGCAATTATTTTAATGTATAAAGTAAAAGAACCCGTAACGTAATAACATTCTGTGATTTCAGGAATTTCTTTAAGTGCTTCGATAATACGATCAGAATCTGAGTCTTTGTTTAGTGTGATTCCGGTAAAAGAAGCCCAATCGTAACCAATTTTCTTTTCCTGAATAATAGGTTTTATGCCGCCAATAACGCCTTGTTCGATCATTCTGTTAATGCGTTGATGCACCATTGTATTTGATATTTTCAAATTAGTTGCAATTGCAGAAAAAGCCATTCTGCCGTCTTTTTCTAATTCTTTAATAATACTAATATCAAATTCGTCTAGTAATTCCATTCAATAATAAGCTTTTAAAATCTGTTGATGATGATTTATAAAAGTAATTATTTTTTTTAATAATTAATCACAAAAGACTATTTCTCTTAAAATAAATATTGCTTTTTTAAAAGCGTTAAAATGTGATTTTTGACTTTAATTTTGTTATTTTTAAGTCAAAATATAAAATTTAACTCTCGATTAATTTAATTTTTAATATTTTTGTCAAAATAAAAAGCAGATTATGATAAGTACAGAAAAAGCACTTTCGTCAAAATCAGAAGTTTTGATTGAAAAAGAGAATAAATACGGAGCCCACAATTACCATCCGCTTCCTGTAGTTTTGGAGCGTGGAGAAGGAGTGTACGTTTGGGATGTAGACGGTAAAAAATATTATGACTTTTTATCGGCTTATTCAGCAGTGAATCAAGGGCATTGTCATCCGAAAATTGTGAATGCAATGGTCGAACAGGCTCAAAAACTGACTTTGACTTCTCGTGCTTTTTACAATGATAAATTAGGAAACTACGAAGAATACGTAACCCAATATTTTGGTTTTGATAAAGTACTGCCAATGAATACAGGTGCTGAAGCAGTAGAAACAGCGCTTAAAGTTTGTAGAAAATGGGCATACGAAGTAAAAGGAATTCCTGAAAATCAGGCACAGGTTATTGTGTGCGAAAATAATTTCCATGGAAGAACTACTACGATTATCTCATTTTCGAATGATGAAACAGCACGTAAAAACTTCGGACCTTTTACAGACGGTTTCATAAAAATTGAATATGACAATTTAGAAGCTCTTGAAAACGCTTTAAATTCATCTAAAAATATTGCTGGATTCTTGGTTGAACCAATTCAGGGTGAAGCAGGAGTTTATGTTCCTTCTGAAGGTTATTTAGCGAAAGCGAAAGCACTTTGCGAAAAACACAATGTACTTTTTATTGCAGATGAAGTTCAAACTGGAATTGCACGTACTGGAAAATTACTAGCAGTTCATCATGAAAATGTACAACCGGATATTCTAATTTTAGGAAAAGCAATTTCTGGCGGAGTTTACCCAGTTTCAGCGGTTTTATGTAATAATGAAATCATGAATGTAATTAAACCAGGACAACACGGATCTACTTTTGGAGGAAATCCTGTTGCAGCAGCCGTTGCCATTGCAGCTCTTGAAGTAATTAAAGACGAAAAACTGGCTGAAAACGCAGAACGTCTTGGGGTAATTTTAAGAGACGGATTGAATAAAATTGCAGAAAAAAACGACTTAATTACGCTTGTTCGCGGAAAAGGTTTATTAAATGCAATCGTAATTAATACAGACGAAGAATCTGATTTGGCTTGGGAAATCTGCTTAAAATTTAGAGATAACGGATTATTGGCAAAACCAACTCACGGAAATAAAATCAGATTGGCGCCGCCTTTGGTCATGACAGAAGAACAAATTCAAGAATGTCTGGAGATTATCGAAAAATCTTTAAACGAATTTAGAAATTAATTATTTCTGACTATTGATAAAAAGAGGCGATTGTACAAAATACAATCGCCTTCTGTTTATAATTACCTAAAATATCAAAAAAAGTAACTATTTCTTTTGTCATAAATCGACAAAGTATTTCTGTTTTCCAAAATCGAATTCATAATAGGTTAAATTAGGCCAAAGCGGTTTGATCAACTCTTTTTCCCAATTTGTTAAAGCTGTTTGCAATTCTTTGACTTTTTCTGGATTTTTATGGGAAAGATCTGTTTTCTCAAATTTATCCGAAGCCAGATTGTACAACCATTTTTCATGTGTTTTACCACTAATAATCAATTTCCAGTCACCACTTCGAATTGCTTTTGCATCGCCCGAACGCCAGTATAAATTTTTATGCGCTATTTTATTTTTATTGACGGTTTCTACTAAATCAACTCCATCATAAGTTCTGTCTTTTGGTAAATCTGAATGAATGGCAGAAGCGATTGTAGTGAAGAAATCTAAAGTACTAACTGGTTCCTTATAAATGGTACCTGGTTTAATTTTTCCTTTCCACGAAAGTGCAAAAGGAACATTGATTCCGCCTTCAAAATGAGAAAATTTACCGCCTTTTAATGGGGCATTTGTTGTGGCAAATGTATAATCGGCTCCACCATTGTCGCTGGCAAAAATGATTAAAGTATTATCTTCTAAACCTTCTTTTTTTACTTTTTCACGGATTCTTCCAATCGCATCATCCAAAGCACTAATCATGGCAAAATACACCCGTTTGTTTTCGTCTTTTACATTCGGAAAACGATCGTAGTATTTTTTTCGTACCTGAAATGGCGTATGAGGCGCATTAAACGGAACATATAATAAAAACGGTTTTGTTTTATTTTTATCAATAAAAGCTTCCGCCTCTTCTGCAAACTTTTCAGTCAAATATTTCTTTTCATCAATAATCGTAGTATCTCTTCGAATTTGCCCAATTCCGACACGACCTTTACCCCAAATCATTTTATCGGTAAAATCTTTATGATGATGATTGATGATATCGGGATTATTATCTTCTGGAGCAAAAAGTGAAAATGCCTGATAAAATCCGTAATGATAATCGAAACCACGATCTAAAGGAAAAAATCCTTTATTGTGTCCCAAATGCCATTTTCCGATAATTGCCGTACTGTAACCTTGTTTTTTGGCTAAATCTGCAAAGGTAATTTCAGATTGTGGCAAACCTTGAGTTGCAATCGAAGCATCATTTGGATATTCTATCTTATCATTTAATCGCCAATTATTCGTATTCATTATATATTTGAAAGCATAATATTCCAAGTTGTTTTTCGGATAACGATCTCCCGGCTGATATTCATGACCGAAACGTTCCTGATATCTTCCCGTAATCAAACCTGCTCGAGAAGGCGAACAAATAGCAGCAGAAGCATAACCATTTGTAAAAGTAACTCCCGAAGCCGCCAAAGAATCAATTTGTGGAGTAGGAGTTGATTTTCCGCCATAGAGCGAAATATCATATTTTCCTAAATCGTCGGCTAGAAGAATGATGATATTCGGTTTTTTCTCCGTTGAAGTGTCTTTTTGTGCAAGAAATGCTGCTTTTCCTTCCACTAATTTTTCATTTGGTTTTATTAAAGTTCCATTAGTGTTAATCGGCCAAAAAAGAAATACTGCTAGAATGAGAAGCACTATTAAAATGGAAACAACAATTTTGGTTATTTTTTTATAAGTTGCCATATTTTGGTTTTTGGTTTATTTTTAATTATGACTTTATGTTTAGAATTTTTTAGTCCAGATTTGTCATTTCGAGGAACGAGAAATCACACGCGTTTCTCTACAAAGAAGGGCTTTCTTTTAACGGAATTTCTAGTGCGATTTCTTGTTCCTCGAAATGACAAACTGAAAGTCTTTCAAATATTTGTAGAAAAAAGATTATTTTGAAGCTAAAGCCACATCAACATCATTTTTTAAATCGCCTAAGCCGTCTTTTTTGAAAACGATTTTACCATTTTGGTAAAAAATTAAAGTTGGAAAGACCTTCACATTTTTTAAATCTGCAATTACCTGCGGACTTTCCTCTAGCTCAATTTCGATGATTTTCAGTTTTTCGCCGTATTGAGTTCGGAGGGATTCTAAAATGGGTTTTACGGTTTTACAAGTGGCACAATATTTTGAACCAATATCTACCAAAACGTACTCTTTGGAGGCAATGATTTTTTTATATTCTGCTAATGATAATTTACTTTTTAGATTACTGTAAAATGGTTTTCCACCGCCAATCCAATTCGCAATTCCGCCTTCGAGAATATATATTTCTGAGAAGCCTCTTTTTGATAATTCAGTAGATAAAAGACCACTTCTATAAGCTGCTATAGAATAGATAAATACCGGTTTTGTTTGATCTAAATTTGCTACTCTTTTTTCAAAATCTTCTGATTTTGTATTGAAATTTACAGCGCCTTCAATATGGTTTAGGGCAAATTCATCAGTACCTCTTGCGTCAATTATCTGCGGACTTTTTTGTGTTTTGATTTTTGAATAAAAAGCATCTAAAAGTACATTGGCACTTTGTCCCTGAGAAAAAACAACAATTGCCCATAAAAAGGCAATTGCTGTTAAACTGGTTTTTAAAATTTGATTTTTCATTGTAGCTCGATTAAACTTGTTCCAAAACTGGAGCAGGAGTTTCTTCAACAACAATTTCTTTAGGTTTTGACGGAAATGCCAAAACACCTTCGGCAAGAGAACTTCCTTCTTTTTTAGATTTGAATATCGGCCAAAGAAATTGTGCGTACCATTCTTCTTGTTTGTATGATTTTGTTCCAAATGTTTTTGGATATTTTCGAGTGATTAATGCGGTTCCGAAAATGATATCCCAAATGAAGAACATATTTCCAAAGTTTCCTTTAAAATGTCCAACCCCGTCTCCGCTGGTATCGGCGTGGTGTGCCTGATGCGTTGCAGGAGTAGAAATCAATCTTTCTAAAACCCAAGCAATTGGATGAAGCACTTTGTATTTGTAGAAAGGTTTATCCCATGGAATGCTTGAGTGCGCTCCTAATGTGATAAAACTTTTAATAACTAATACAAATAAAGCAGGAAGTCCTAAACCTAAATACGTTAAAGTCGCAGTCAAATAAATTTGAGAAAAGAAAACGGTGTAAATAAAGTTTTGTCTCGAAGCCATCGCCATTCCCATATAAGGAGCAGAATGATGTGTTCTGTGAAAACGCCATAAAAACGGAACTTGATGATGCAGTCTATGGTACCAATATTGCGTTAAATCATCGGCAATGGCGATTAGGAAAAAGCCTCCCCAAAATGGAACCCATGATAAAGCATTCGCTGCATTTGGTAATAAATAGGGTAAAGCCGTTAAGCTGAAAAAAGCAATGATTGGAGGCAGAATTAATTTTGGTGCCAAGAAAGAAACAATATCAATTTTTCGTTCTTCACCTGTCCATTCGTCATCGTATAAACCTGCTGCGAATTCGATTATTCCTAGAACAATCATAAATACGATTAATCCCCAAGATCTAATGTTTGCAAAAACAGGTTGTAGAAATTGTAAAAATGAGGGTACTGTTAAATGTGATTCGCTTACGGAGCTGCCTCCAAGTTGAAAATAAAGATATATTGCCAATACTGGCAGCGAATAAATGAAGAAACTTATAGTTAAGTCTCTTACTAATTTTTCTTTTTGAACTATTGCCATGATTTCTTATTTTAAAAATTGATTAATAATGGTTAATCCTCCAGCTAAAATGGCCAGCGGAACTAAAAACAAGATTATCCCAACGACAATCTTTTTTCCTATAATTTCATAATCTATTCGTTTCATATTGTTCGTTTTATTTCCTGCAAGGTTTTCAAAACCTTGTAGGTATGTTTTTTTTAGTTGTTGTGAATTGAAACCTACAAGGTTTTGAAAACCTTGCAGGAATCGAAAGATTATTAATTAGAACTTCCTCCAGGTTTTGTAGCCTGTTTGATTAAATCAGAAACGGTTTTTCCTTTGTCAGCTCCTGTATTATGAATTCTTCTGTTGTAAACATCCTGCCAGTCAATCAATGGGTAAACATTATTTTCTTTGGCTTGTTCATCAAATAGCTTTTGAAGTTCGGCCAGTTTTTCAGGATATTTTTTAGCCAGATTATTGCGTTCGTTAAAATCTTCGTTTAAGTTGTATAGTTCCCAAACATCAGTGTCGAAATTACTTGGCGCAGGTTTTTCGTTGTTTCCTATCGATTTTTTTACCGCAAAAGAATCTGGTAAATGCGCTGCCGAAGCTTTCCATCCATCTTTATAAATGGCTCTATTTCCAAAAATGTAGTAGTATTGAACTTTATGAAGCGATTCTGCTTTCGGATTGTCTAAAGAAGCCTTGAAAGTTGAACCTTGAATAATATCTTGTTTGATATTCTTGATGTATTCTGGAGCTTTAATTCCAGCAATATCCAAAGTGGTTGGTAAAATATCGGTTACGTGGCTGTATTGATTTCGGATGCCTCCTTTGTCTTTAATTCCGTTTGGATAAAAAACAATTAACGGGTTACGAGTGCCGCCTTCAGAATGTGCATCTTGTTTCCAGTTTTTGAAAGGTGCATTTGTCGCTTGCGCCCATCCTAAAGGATAATTGGTGTTTAAGCCTTTTGCAGTTCCGATTTCTCCGATATTATTCAAATTGCTTTGAAAATTCTCTTCATCCGTTTTTCCTTGAGAGAATAAACTTTGGCTGATTGTTCCTTGTAAAGTTCCTTCTTTACTCGCTCCGTTATCGCCAATTGCAACAAAGATTAAAGTATTATCAAGTTGTCCGCTTTGTTTTAAATAATCTACAACTCTTCCAATTTCATAATCAGTATATGTTAAGAATCCAGCGTAAACTTCCATAAATCTGGCATAGACTTTCTTTTGGTCTGGCGTTAATTTTTTCCATTCTGTAATTAAGGCATTGCGTTCTGGTAAAACAGCATTTGCAGGAATTACACCTAATTTTTTCTGGTTAGCCAATACTTTTTCGCGGTAAACATCCCAGCCTTCATCAAATTTTCCTTTGTATGGTTCAACCCATTTTTCAGCAACTTGATGAGGTGCGTGAACAGCTCCAGGCGCATAATACAAGAAAAATGGTTTTCCTGGCGCCGCTTTCTGTTGTTTCTGAATGTAACTGATGGCCTTATCGGTAATCAATTCATTCAAATGACGGCCATCAGGTTTAATATGAACTTGATCTTCCACCAAATCAGGATTGTACTGATCGGTCTGTGAACCTAAGAATCCATAAAAATGGTCAAAACCTTTTCCGGTTGGCCATCTGTCAAACGGACCTGCATCTGTAGCATCTTCGTCTGGCGTAACACCGTATTTACCAACTGCAAAAGTGTTGTAACCATTTTCACGAAGAATTTCTGCAATAGTTCCTTTATCAGACGGAATTCGACCATCCCAACCAGGAAAACCTGCTGATAAAATGGTATGCGAAAATCCGCTTACATGAACTCTTCCTGAGTTTCTTCCGGTCAACAAAGCCGCACGAGTGGGAGCACAAATTGCAGTGGTGTGAAAGTTGGTATAGCGTAAACCATTATTTGCCAAATTATCAAAAGTTGGAGTGCTAATTAAACCTCCGAAAGCACTTGCAGCTCCAAATCCGACATCATCTAACAAAATCCAAACAACGTTCGGAGCGCCTTTTGGTGCCGTTACAGGCTCTGGCCAATATTCTTTTGAATCTGCCAAAGTTTTCCCGATTGTACCTTTAAATTCTGTTTTTTCTTGTGCAATTCCCAATTGAGCAATTAGGACAGCAGTAATCAAAAGCCCTTTCTTAGAGCTTTTGATTGAAATGCTATTTTTAAAATTTTTCATGTTGTATAGTTTTTTTATAGTTAAAGGTTCTTGATTAATATCCAGGATTCTGAGGTAAACCGTCTGGATTGATATTTCTTTCGCTTTGCGGAATCGGATAAAGATTATTTCTTTCTGAAACAGAGTTTTTAGCCGTTACTTTTTTTACTTCGGTAACCAAAGTTCCCCAACGTACCAAGTCAAACCATCTTTGTCCTTCCTGAACAAATTCTTTTTTACGTTCTTCCTGAATTGCAGCTCTAAAAGTGGTTTGATTCAATCCGATTAAATCTATTGTTACATCAGGAGTTGTAATTGCCTTTCCGAAAGCTCTTCTTCTAACTTGATTGATTAATTCGTAAGCTTCTGGAGTTGGTCCGCCTTGTTCATTGATCGCTTCCGCTAAAGACAGAAGAATGTCTGCATAACGAATAACCGGAAAGTTAATCGCTACGTTTGAAGGCGTTGCCAGATTCGTTAAATCCAAATATTTCTTGAAAATTGGTTTCGGAAAAGTGTAAAGTGTACCCGTTGTCGGATTTAGCAATTGTTTCGCATAACTCACATCTCTTCGTTTATCTCCAGCAGCATAAATGTCATAGAATAAAGCTACGTCTGAGATAATATCTGCTGGTTCAGTAGCCGTAAATCCAGTAAAAGAAGTGGCTTGGAAAGTACTTCCGCTAGAACCATTTCCAGCTTGATTTGGCTCAAACTGAACAGAGAAAATATGCTCTTTTCCATTCTTTTTGGTTTTAGTGAAAATGTCCTGAAAATCTTCAAACAAAGCATAACCATATCCGCCATTAATTACTTCACGGGCTTTTAGAATGGTATTCGGCCAATCTTTTCTAGTGATATATACTTTAGCCAAAATCGCTTTTGCAGCTCCAGAAGTCGCGCGTCCAGCATCTGCAGCGCTATAAGTTGCAGGTAAACTTTCAGCATCTGTTAAATCTTTAATAATCTGAGCGTAAACTTCATCAACCGTGGCACGATTGGTTTTTAAATCTCCTAAATTGATTGAAGTTGCTTCGTGCAAAACAATCGGAACACCGCCCCAAAGACGAACTGCCTGAAAATACAAGAGACCTCTTATGAATTTAGCTTCATTAATTAATCTTGTTTTGATTACTTCAGAACCAGAAACTTTCGGAATATTATCAATAGCAACATTAGCTCTGTTTACTCCTGCATAAATTTGTCTCCAAGCTACCTGAACACGATCTGAAGTCGCATCATGAGTCAAACTGCTCAAAGCCCTAACTTGTGGATTCGTTGCAGAAACTCCCGCCGCGGCATAATCAGAAGCCATATCGGTTAAGAAATAAAGATTTCTTCCAAACAAACTTTGTTCACCTGGATCAAGGCTTAATGAAGCGTAAACAGCAGTTACACTCGCAACAGCATCATCTTGTGTTATAAAATAATTGTCTTCGGTTACAAAAGAGGCTGGTGTTACCTCAAGCTCCGTGCACGATACCAATAAACCGGCACTTAAAAGGAATGTTATAAGGATCTTTTTCATTTTGATATATTTTTTTACT
>NZ_DASWYK010000079.1:0-3587 GCF_036405015.1 Flavobacterium sp.
AATCTGAACCAAAACCAGAAGGCGAAAGAAGAAGTTTTAACAACAACCGCGGAGGAAATAATCGTGGTGGTTACGGAAACAACCGTGGCGGAGATCGCGGAAACAGAGGAGATTACTAAGAGATTTTTTCTAAAATATAAAAGGGATAAACATTTGTTTATCCCTTTTTTGTTTCAGGTTTCAGGTCTCACATTTCAACAAACTTAAGATCTGAAACAAAATAAACTATTATACGTTCGCAGCTAACCAGTCACCAACTTCCTTAGTACCGTATGCTTTACCACCGTTTGCTAAATCTTCAGTAACTACTCCAGCTTCTAAAGCTTTGTTTACAGCATCTCTCATTGCTTTTCCTTCTTCCATCAATCCGAAGTTTTCGAACATCATAGCAGCAGATAAAACAGTAGCCATTGGATTAGCAATGTTTAATCCAGTTGCTTGTGGATAAGAACCGTGAATAGGCTCAAATAAAGATACTTCAGCTCCCATAGAGGCAGATGGCATTAATCCCATTGATCCTGAAATTACAGAAGCTTCATCTGTTAAGATATCTCCAAATAGGTTTTCTGTAATTAACACGTCATAAGAGTTTGGCCATTGAACCAAACGCATTGCAACAGCGTCAACAAATTCGTATGAAACTTCAACTTCTGGATAATCTTTTTCCATTGCTTGAACTGTTTCTCTCCATAAACGTGAAGTTTCCAAAACGTTAGCTTTATCAACACAACATAATTTTTTAGAACGAGTCATTGCCAATTCGAAACCTTTTTTAGCTAAACGCTGTACTTCAGCTCTTGTGTAAACACAGTTGTCGTAAGCAGTATCTCCGTTGTCTTTTCTTCCTTTTTCACCAAAATAGATTCCACCAGTTAATTCTCTTAAGAAAACTAAATCAGTTCCTTCTATTCTTTCTCTTTTTAATGGAGATTTATCTAATAAAGATGGGAAAGTAAAAGTTGGTCTTACGTTTGCGAACAAACCTAATGCTTTACGCATTTTTAACAAACCTTGCTCTGGACGAACTGGTGCAGAAGGATCGTTATCGTATTTAGGGTGACCAATCGCTCCAAAAAGAACAGCATCAGCATTTTTACAAACTTCGTGTGTTGCATCTGGATAAGGCTCACCTACTGCATCAATTGCCGCAGCTCCAGTTAAAGCTGGTTTCCAAGTAATTTCATGTCCAAATTTTTGTGCAATAGCATCTGATACTTTTACGGCTTGATCGATTACTTCTGGTCCGATTCCGTCTCCGGCTAAAAGGGCTATGTTTAATTTCATTCTATATTTTTTTAAAAGGTTCTAAGGTTCTGAGGCACAAAGGTTCAAAGGTGTTGGGATGAAAACTTTGCTTATTAGCCTTTGTCCCTTTGTGCCTCTGAACCTTTGCTCCTATATTAAGTTATAATGTTAAGCATTTTCTGAGTCGCAATAATCGCTGCAACGGTTTGATCTGAATCTAATCCGCGGGTTTTGAATTCTTTTCCGTTGTTGACCCATGTAATAATGGTTTCGCATAAGGCATCAGAACTACTTCCTGGCGGGATTCTCACGGCATAGTCAATCAATTTTGGAAGCGTAAGTTTTTTGCTTTTGTAAATTTTAGATAAAGCATTCATAAAAGCATCAAACTGACCATCTCCTTGTGCATTTTCTTCGATTATTTCTCCGTTTAAATTTAAAGATAAAGTCGTCGATGGGCGCATTCCTTTAGAATGAACCAGCATATAAGAATTTATGGTGATTTTTTCTTCGTAAGTATGGCTGTCCAAAACATCCGAAATAATGTATGGAAGATCTTCCTTCGTTACGGTTTCTTTTTTGTCGCCCAATTCGATAATTCTTTGGGTAACCAATTTCAAATCTTCGTTGTTTAATTTTAAACCTAATTCCTGAAGATTCTTTTCGATATTGGCTTTGCCAGAAGTTTTTCCGAGAGCATATTTTCTTTTTCTTCCAAAACGTTCTGGAAGAAGATCATTAAAATAAAGATTGTTTTTGTTGTCTCCATCGGCGTGAATTCCAGCTGTTTGCGTAAAAACGTTGTCACCAACAATTGGCTTATTTGCAGGAATTCTGTAACCTGTAAATGTTTCAACCAATTTGCTTACAGAATACAATGAAGTTTCTTTTACGTTGATGTTTACTTCTGGCAAATAATCGTTGATTACAGCAACAGTACTTTCAAGAGGCGCATTTCCGGCACGTTCTCCCATTCCGTTTACCGTTACGTGAAGTCCGTTGATTCCAGCTTTTATCGCTTCCATAACATTAGCAACACTTAAATCGTAGTCGTTATGTGCATGAAAATCAAAGTGAATTTGCGGATATTTTTCTTTAATTTTCGAAATAAATTCAAAAGTCAAAGACGGAATTAAAACACCTAAAGTGTCAGGAAGTAAAACTCTTTTAATTGGCTGCGTTGCTAAAAACTCCAAAAATTGAAAAACATATTCAGGAGAATTTCGCATTCCGTTGCTCCAGTCTTCCAGATAAACATTGGTTTCAATGTTGTTTTCTTTAGCAGAAGCAATGATTTGAGCGATTTCAGAAAAATGTTGCTCAGGTGTTTTTTTCAATTGATGCGTCAAGTGATTCATTGAACCTTTGGTCAATAAATTCTGCACTTTGGCACCAGCTTTTTTCATCCAATCAATCGAAACACCTCCATCAACAAACGTTAGAACTTCAATTCTGTTAATGTATCCTTTTTCTTCAGCCCAAGAAGTAATGCCTTTTACGGCCTGAAATTCTCCTTCGCTCACCCGCGCAGAAGCAATTTCGATTCTATCAATATTTAATTCCTCCAACAACAATTGCGCAATGGTCAGTTTTTCTGCAGCAGAAAATGATACTCCTGAGGTTTGTTCACCATCACGAAGTGTCGTATCCATTATTTCAATTTTTCTTTTTTTCATATTGATATTCTAATTTCTGGTAATTGGACGCGGATTTTAGGGATTCGCTTTCGCGAAAACGCAGATTGACGCGGATTTTTGTTTTAGCTAAAAAATAAAATCTGTTTTTTTCAGCGTTTTTGCGAAAGCAAATCTGTGCTATCCGCGTTCTATATTCTAGAAAGACCCGAGAGGTTTTGAAGCCTTTCGGGTCTAATAGACTGAATGATATTGCTATTAGTAAGGAAGTTTATCGGCGAAAGCCTTAATATCTTCCTTCATATCTTGTAAATAATCGATGTCGTCAAAACCATTAATTAGGTTATTTTTTTTGTAACCATTAATAGCGAAAGACTCTTGCTCACCAGTTGACAATAAAGTAATTGTTTGGTTTGGAAGATTGATTTCTAATTCTGTTTTTGGATCAGCTTCAATTGCTGCGAAAATGTTTGCTAAAAACTCAGGGCTGATTTGTACTGGCAAAACACCAATATTTAAGCAGTTTCCTTTGAAGATATCAGCAAAGAAACTAGAAACTACAGCACGGAATCCGTAATCGTAAACCGCCCATGCAGCGTGCTCTCTAGAAGATCCAGAACCGAAGTTTTTTCCTCCTACAAGGATTTTTCCGCTGTAAGTTGGATTGTTTAAAACGAAATCTGCTTTTGGAGTATCATCTCCATTGTA
>NZ_DASWYK010000080.1:0-26496 GCF_036405015.1 Flavobacterium sp.
TTTTGTGGACGGGGGTTTCAGTAAAAACTCTATTTACATGAATTTATTGGCTGAGGCCTTTCCAGATGTAGAGGTTTATGCGGCTTCGATGGCGCAGGCGAGTGCACTTGGGGCAGCGTTGGCGATTCATCAAAACTGGAATCCAAAACCAATTCAGAATGATTTAATTGATTTGAAATTCTATAAACATTAGGTAAAAACGGTCTGTATGTTGTAAATTTGCAAAGAAACGTATTTTTTACATTTTTACAGTATACGCCGAATGAACAACACACTAAATACTACAACATGAAAATTGGACTTTTTATACCTTGTTATGTCGACCAATTTTATCCTAAAGTAGGAATCGCAACCTACGAATTACTACAAAAATTAGGTTGTGAGGTCGAGTTTCCGATGGGACAGACCTGCTGCGGACAGCCAATGGCAAATAGCGGTTATGCACATTTAACAAAAGGATGTGATGCCAATTTTATTGCCAATTTTTCTGGATTTGATTATATCGTCTGTCCTTCTGGAAGTTGTGTTTTGCATGTAAAAGACCATTTACATGATGAAAAACAAGAAGAGAAGGCAACAGCAATTCGAAATACGGTTTACGAACTTACAGAGTTTATAACAGACGTTTTAAAAATTGACCACATCGACGGACGATTTCCGTTTAAAGTCGGAATGCACGTAAGTTGTCACGGTCAGCGTGGATTAAAGCTTTCGCAGATGACAGAATTAAATGCACCATTTTTTTCTAAACCTGGACAATTATTGAATAGCATAAAAGATCTTGATTTAGTTGAATTGACTAGAAAAGACGAATGCTGTGGTTTTGGAGGTACGTTTTGCGTTACCGAAGAAGCTATTTCTGTAAAAATGGGACAAGATCGTATCAAAGATCACGAAAGTCATAATGTGGATTATATTACAGGTGGAGATATGTCTTGTTTAATGCATTTAGACGGAATTCTAAAAAGACAAAAAAGCAGGATCAAAACCATTCACATTGCTGAAATATTAAATTCACTCGAAAACTAAGAACATATGTTGGTCATAAAATTTAACCGCAAAGTTCGCAAAGTTAATTTTAATCTTTGCGGACTTTGCGGTTAAGTAAGTATCAATGATAAACATTTCAAAAATTGACTTTTAAATTATAAAAAATGTCATCAGAAAAAGTAATACCGCACAGCGAAGCCGCAACAAAATTTAACAAAGATGTGGAGCGTGTCAATTGGCATGACGAAACACTTTGGTTTGTGCGTGCCAAAAGAGATAAATCAGCGCATCAAATTGAAGATTGGGAATTGCTTCGCGAAACAGCTTCCAAAATCAAATTTAATGTACTTTCTAATATTCACGATTATTTAGTTGAATTCGAAGCCAATGCGCAACGAAACGGAATAATTGTACATTGGGCTGCCGATGCCAAAGAACACAACGAAATTGTGCATTCTATCATGGCCAAACATGATGTAAAGCAAATGGTGAAATCCAAATCGATGCTTACAGAAGAATGTCATTTAAATGATTATTTAGCTGAAAAAGGAATAGAAGTAATCGATTCTGATTTAGGTGAATATATTGTACAGCTTCGAAAAGAACCACCAAGCCATATTGTACTTCCAGCGATTCACTTAAAGAAAGAAGATGTAAGTGAAACTTTCCACGAACATTTAGGAACAGAAAAAGGAAATTTCAATCCGCAGTATTTAACAGAATCGGCTCGTCATAGTTTAAGAAATACTTTTTTAACTAGAAAAGTAGCTTTAACAGGAGTCAATTTTGCTGTTGCAGAAACAGGAGAATTTGTGGTTTGTACTAACGAAGGAAATGCCGATATGGGGGCGCATTTAGCAGACGTTCATATTGCCTGTATGGGATTTGAGAAATTAATCCCGAAAAGAGAACATTTAGGTGTTTTCTTGAGATTACTGGCAAGAAGCGCAACTGGACAACCAATTACAACTTTTTCTAGTCATTTTAAAAAGCCAAGAGACGGTCAGGAAATGCATATCGTAATTGTAGACAACGGAAGAAGTACGCAATTAGGAAGAGAAGAATTTAGAAATTCATTAAAATGTATTCGTTGTGGTGCGTGTATGAATACTTGCCCAGTTTACAGACGAAGCGGTGGACATAGTTATCACAATGCCGTTGCGGGACCAATTGGTTCTATTTTAGCACCAAATTTAGATATGAGCAAAAATGCCGATTTGCCTTTTGCAAGTACACTTTGTGGTTCATGTACCAATGTTTGTCCAGTAAAAATTGATATTCACGATCAATTGTACAAATGGCGTCAAGTTTTGGTTAAAGAAGGCCATACGCCTACAGCCAAAACGGTGGCAATGAAAACAATGGCGACTGTGCTAGCGAATCCGACAGTTTTTAATATTGCTGGAAAATCAGGGCGTTTTGTAATGAAGAATATCCCAGGAATGGTCAATAATAAGATGAATAAATGGTACGATCAGCGCGAAATGCCAGATGTTCCAGAAGAATCTTTTAGAGAATGGTACAAGAAAAATTCGAGAGAATCTAAAGATAAAAAGAATGAGTAGTAAAGGCGAAATCTTAAAAAGAATAAAATTAAATCAGCCGAATGAAGCTGCAGAATTGCCGGATCTAAATCTTTTAGGTTCTGAACAATTTGATGTATTAGAAACCTATAAAACCGTTTTAAAAGGTATTGGTGGAGATCCTGTTGAAGTTGCTGATTACAACGAAATCATCAATTACATCAAATCAAATTATAATTTAGAGAAAAGATTAATTACAACGCTTCCAGAACTTGCTGAAATTGCTTCTTTAGATTGGAAAACAGTTGATCCGCATTCGCTTCAGGATGTTGAATTAACGGTTGTAAAAGCTCATTTTGGAGTAGCAGAAAACAGCGGACTTTGGGTTACTGATGATATTTTAGGACAACGTGTAGCACCTTTTATAGCACAATATCTGGCAATTATAGTTCATAAAAAAGATCTTGTACCAACGATGCAACAAGCCTATAAAAGAATAGGAAACATGGAATATGGTTTTGGAACTTTTATTGCTGGTCCGTCAAAAACAGCTGATATTGAGCAATCTTTAGTTCTTGGAGCTCACGGCGCAAGAGGATTAATAGTTTTTCTATTGGATTAAAGAATTTTAAAGTTTTTTATTAATGAAAATATTCCGATAGAATTTTATTTCAATAAGGAATGGTTTGTTAAAAAATAAGCTTAAATATAAAACCTCAATGAGAATGCGGGAATGTTTATCATTTCTGCATTTTTTTTTATAAAATTTCCCTAAAATTAGCTTATAATTGTACTTTTTACAAGAACTAAAAAAGTATATTTTGAAGCGTTTTGTTCTCTATTTTCTTCTTCTAATAGGATTTTCTTTCTCAGGATATTCACAAGATTATCCAATTAAATTTCTTGACATATCAGATGGTTTGTCTAACAATTCAATTATTTCAATTTATCAGGACAATGAAGGTTATATGTGGTTTGGAACTTATGATGGTTTAAACCGTTATGACGGCTATAACTTTAAAGTTTTCCGAAACCGAATCAACGACAAAAAATCATTGTTATTCAATACAATTTATAATATTGAAGGTGATTCTAAAAATAACATTTGGGTTGGAGGAACAAATGGAATCTGTATTTATAATAAAACAACAGCTAGTTTTAGAACGGTAAAATATCTAGATAACAAAAAGGTAAAAGTATTTCAGGAAATTATTCATCAGATGCGTTCTGTTTCTGATCATTTGGTGCTCGTTGCTTCTCAAAAATTAGGATTAGTAGCTTTTGAAAATGGTTCTTTTACAGGAAAACATATTCCATTAAATGGCTTAGGAAACAGAATCAGTATTAATAATTATGATGCTATTGCAATCCAAGAAAATAAAGAAAAATCAGGATGCTGGGTTTATGTTCGAAATGTTGGAGTCTGCACTTACAATTATAAAATAAAAGATTTAAAGATCGTTTTTCCGCTATCAATTGGGGTGAAAGCCATGAAACTTTCCATTGATGGAAATCTTTTATTGGGAACAGATGAAGGTTTGTTTTTAATGAATACCAAAACGGGATCAATTTCAGAAAATTATTTTACGAATAAATGCAGTGTTACTGATGTTTTAGTCGATAAAAAAGGAAAAACATGGGTTACAACAGATGGCTGTGGGATATTCTATATCAATCCAAATAGTAAACAGCTTCTTTCTTATAATGAACCTTTAGCCAAAAGTAATTCGGTTTGGAGTTTATACGAAGACAAATCGGGAAACAAATGGTTTGGATCACTTCGAGGCGGAATGAGTATGTTGAGCGATACGCCAAAATATTTTAAAAGTGTAAGATACAATGCAAAAGATCCGGCAGACAACTTTATTTTATCTTTTTGTGAAGATGAAAAAAAGAATGTTTGGGTTGGTACAGACGGTGCAGGTTTAAAGTATTGGGATCGAAAAAATAATTCGTATACCAATTATGGAAACTCACTTTCAAGTACTTTTATTACAGGAATTATACGTGATAATAATAACGATCTCTGGATTTCAACATGGGCAGGAGGAATCAATAAAATAAGTAAAAATAATAACAGTGTAAAACAGTATACCTGTTATAATACTTATACAAAACAAACCGAAAAGAATATCTGGTTTGTCTTTAAAGATTCAAAATCAAATATTTGGGCGAGTGCTACAAATGAGGGTTCACTGTATCTCTTAAATCGTGATAAAGACAGTTTCGAGCTTTTCGATAAAAGAATTGATAATTTGCAATGTATGACTGAAACTTCAGATGGGAAGTTGTGGGCAGGAAATTATAATTCGCTTTTATCTATAGAAAAACAAACGCATAAAATCACTAAGAAAGTAATTGGAAATCCTATTAGATGTATTCATGAAGACAAAGACAAAAACCTTTGGATTGGAACACAAGAGGGAGGATTATTATTGTTTGACAGAAAAACAAGTGCTTTCAAAAGATTAACTATTGATGAAGGTCTTCCATCCAATACAATTTTACGATTACAGGAAGACAAAGAAGGTAATTTATGGATGAGTACCTACAATGGAATTTGTCGATACGATAAAAAGAGTAAAACATTCCGAAATTTTTCTGTAAATGATGGTCTTCAGAGTAATCAGTTTAGTTTTAATGCGGGAATTAAACTTTCGTCAGGAGAATTTCTTTTCGGTGGAATCAATGGTTTCAATATATTTTATCCGCAGGCCATAAAAGGTTTTGATCAAAAAAATAATGTTTTGCTGACTGATTTTTATGTAAATAATCAGTTGATTGAAGAAAGTAAAGCAGAAGTTGATACCGATTCTGATAAAATTAAAGATGTTAGTTTAGAGTATGATCAAACTACTTTATCTCTTGAATTTGTAGCTCTGGATTATAATAATGCAGACAAAATAAATTACGCTTACTTTTTAGAAGGTTGGGACGAGCAATGGAATTATGTTGGACAAACCAGAAAAGCCAATTATTCCAGATTACCGGAAGGAAAATATACTTTTAAAGTCAAAACCACCAATTTTAAAGGCGGTTGGAACAAAGAAGTTAGTTTGGTTTCTATCCAAGTTTTACCGCCTTGGTACAGAACATGGTGGGCTTATACCTTATATTTAGCTGCAATTGGCGGACTTCTATTTTTATATCTCGATTACAATAAAAACAAAGAGAAGCTGAAGTATAAAGTTAAAATTGCTGAGCTAGAAAGCAAAAAAGAAAAAGAGATAGCCGAAAAACAGTCGTCTATGTTTACTTATATTTCGCATGAATTTAGAACGCCGCTTTCACTGATTATAAATCCGTTGAAGAAAGCAGTTCAGAAAGAAAATGTCGAAAATGGTTCTTCAGGAAGTGATTTGGCTATTGCACATCGAAATGCGAGACGACTTTTGAGTTTGGTAGATCAATTACTTTTGTTGCGAAAAGCCGAAAATGATGCCGATGCCTTGCGTTTGTCTCCGATTAATGTAAATAACCTTTGTAATGAGGTGTTTCAATGTTTTGTGAATCAAGCGAAAGATAAAAGTATCAAGTATAATTTTATTATTCCGAATCATGAAATTACGATTATTGGTGATTATGAAAAGATTGAAATTTCATTATTCAATTTGATGTCAAATGCTTTTAAATATACTCCAGTTGGTGGTGAAATCAATTTGAATGTAACAGAAAATGAAGAGGAAGTTTTTCTTGAAATAGCAGATAATGGTGGTGGAATTGATAAAAAAGATATTGATGTTATTTTTGAAAAATTCAAACAAATCAATTCAAAAGTTTCAGTTGGAACAGGTTTTGGAATTGGACTTTATATCGTTAAATATTTTGTCGATAAACATAAAGGATCTGTAACCTGTAGCAGTGAAGCCGGAAAAGGAAGTACTTTTAAACTGACCTTTTTAAAAGGAAACAGCCATTTTGATGATATTGAAATTACTGATGAAAAGCCGCAACGTAGCCAATTGTTTGACGAATTGATTCCGGATGAAATAGAAGAACCAGTTTCTACAGCGACAACGTCAATTTCAGACAGTGATTTTAAAAAGACCATGTTAACAGAAAAACGTACGGTTTTAATTATCGATGACAATGTTGAAATTCGCGCTTACTTAATCAAATTGTTTTCGGAGAATTATATCGTATACAGTGCCGAAAATGGCGAAGAAGGTTTAAAACTAACCAAAAAACATATGCCGGATTTGGTCATTAGTGATATCACAATGGAAGGAATGGATGGTATAGAATTATGTCGAAAAATTAAAGAAGACAATGCTTTATCGCACATTCCAGTTATTTTATTGACGGCCTCAAAAAATCCAGAAACGCATTTGCAAGGAATTAATGAAGGAGCAGATGATTATATTACCAAGCCTTTTGATGATGATATTCTAACAGCAAGAGTAGAATCGTTATTACGAAATCGTCACAATCTAAGAACTTATTTCTTAGACAGTATAACCTTAAAAGAAAATACGCAGAAAGTTCCGGTAGAATATCAGCAAATGCTAAAAAAATGCATTGATATTGTCGAAGCAAATATTCATAAAAAAGATTTTACGATTCGAACTTTTGCGCTTGAAATGGGAATGAGTCACAGAACGCTTTATACCAAAATCAAAATTATTTCGGGACAAACATTAAATGCTTTTATTCGTTCCTTGCGAATTCGAAGAGCAGCAATGTTAATGTTAACAGAAGAAATGAATATTGCTCAAGCGAGTGCAGAAGTTGGTTTTGAAGATCCAAAATATTTCAGACAACAGTTTGTAAAACTTTTTGGAATGACACCTTCAGAATATATTAAAAAGTATAAAAACTCTTTCAATTCCGATTTAAATATCATTAAATAACCCAAAAGAAAATTTTTACTTGTTGCATTATTTTATTCTTTTTTGAAAGATGAATTAAAAATCTTTAATCTACTTAAACGTTTTAGTTTAAAAATTGTGATTTTTTTAATAATTGCAAAATCATCAAAAATACAGCTGTATTTTTTAATACTCGTTAAAATTTTATTGAAAATAATAACTAATTACAATTTTGACCTCCTTTTTTTTCGAATTTACCCCTCCTTAGAAGTGTGAAATAGACATTTCTTTGCACTTATAGCAATCAATTATTATACAGTTGGTGTTAGTTATAAATGTTAGTTTCAAGATAAATTTTTTATCTGTTTGAAGAGCTGAGCACTCTTTAAATTTTCTAAAAGTAATGGTTGGTTACATTACTTTTTGAACCCGCAGTTTAAAAATAAACTGCGGGTTAATTTAAAAAATGCTACTACTGAGAAGAAGTAAAAAAAGAAAAAAAATAACAAACCATTAATCAAATTCAATTCAATATGAAAGTAACCACATAATTAACTTACGCTGCTTTTCTGTTTCTGGGAAAGCGGACAAAAACAAAATTCCGAGTAACCTTCGGGGAAAAAACTTTCGCTTCGAAAGAATACAAACAAACTAACTAAACCTTAAAATCAAAGAAATGAAAAAAAATGTATTTTTATTTTTTCTTGCTCTTTTTGGCATTTTACTAAACGGATGTCAAAATAATGAATCAGGATTTCCTAATTCTGATAATCCTACGGTGGTAGTTTCTACAAAAGAAATTTATGGAGCACCAAGTAGAAAATTTGAAATCAAAGCAACTCTTGCGGATGATTTAGGATTAAAAAGTGTACAAATTCAAATTCCAGAATTATCACTTGATAAAGTAATCAGTTTTAAAACCGATCCACTTTTAGAAACTTACGATTTAAGTTACTTTTTTGAAGTTCCGGCAAACAGAGGAACTTCTGAAGCTTTCAAAATAAAATTAATTATCACAGACGTTTCAGGAAATGTAGTAAACGAAGAAATCAATCTTCGTCTTGACGGAGAATTTGCTGCGCCAAGTATTTCGATGATTACACCAAAAGAAGGAGCTGTTATTTTACTGTCTACAAGTAATGAAATGCCTGTGAATTTTGTAGTAAACGATGACTCTGGAATTGATTATGTTCAGGTAAAATGTGAAGCTTTAGGAATCGATGAAATGATTCAGTTATCAGGTTCTCCACAATCTTATACATTCAGTAAAACGTATACTTTACCTGTAACTGCCGCTGATTATGTTTTAACAATTACGGCAAAAGATAAATTTGCAATTCCAAATACGGGAACATTAAGTGTAAATATTGTTGCTACAAACGAATATCCAGCAATTTTCTTATGTGATCAGCCAAAAGGAACAAATCTTACTACAGATGCAGTGGGTGTTCCAATGTATTTCCACGAAAAAAGCGGACAAGATTTTGAATTCAAATACTATGCAGATAAAGACAATAAAGAGGTTTATTTCTTAGGTCAGGAATCCGATTTTGCTCCTCATTGTTTTGGTTTAAATGCTGCTGGTGAATTAGTAGATGATGTTACTTCAACACCAATTATTTTACCTACTAAAGGATATTACAAGATTAAAGTAAATCCGAATACTTTAAAATATACTGCAGAAAAATATACACCATCAAGTAAAGTTTGGGCTAACATTGCCAACGGTTTATGGCATGATGATGCGGCTCAAAGAAAACCATTCGTAAGTGTTTGCGGTGGAGGAATCCAAGGAGCAACATGGGATACCTGGGATGCGTGGACACAAAAAGGGTTGCACCTAGCAAACAATGCAGCTAATCCATATCAATTGGTTGGAGAATATACATTGACAGGAACTCTTGAAGCTACTTTCACAGGTCAATGGTGGGATCCTTCTTGGAGATTAATCAAAAACGGTATTGCCACTATGTCACCGGGAGAAAACGGAAATGCTAAATATCCAGCAGCACCGGGTGTATACAAAGTAGTTTTAGATACAGAATTAGAAAGAGTATTTATAACAAAAAAATAGTTGGTTATAACCTTGTTGTAACATTAATAAATAAAACAGCTTAATATGAAATTTAAATATATAGGATTTTTTATTGCCCTTATGTGTACTGCTGTATCCTTTGGACAAATAAAAATAAAAGGTACTGTTAAGGATAAAGCTAATGTGCCGATTCCAGGAGTGAACGTGATTGTAAAAGGAACTTCATCATCTGCGGCAACTGATTTTGATGGGAATTTTGTACTGAATGTCCCTAATAAAAATGCACAGATCGAATTTACTTTCATTGGTTTTACAACCAAAGTAGAAACGATTGGAGACAGAACTGAAATCAATGTAACACTGGAAGAATCTAGTCAGGCATTAGATGAGATAGTTGTGGTAGGTTATGCGGCCGTAAAAAAGAGCGATGTAACGAGTTCAATTTCTTCTGTAAAAGGAAAAGAATTACAAACCATGACAGTAGGTAACGTAACAGAATCTCTTCAAGGAAAAGTAGCTGGGGTTCAGATTACAGGGCAAGGAGGTCCTGGTGCACAACCAAGGGTTTTGATTCGTGGTATCTCAACTTTAAACTTAAATACAGATCCGCTTTATGTTGTAGATGGAATTCCGATGGGAACTAGCATCAATTTCTTAAGCAACAATGAGATCGAATCTATGGAGGTTTTAAAAGATGCTTCTGCAAGTGCTATTTACGGTTCTCGTGCTTCGAATGGAGTTATCTTGATTACTACCAAAAAAGGAAAAGTAGGTAAAACAAGATTCAATTTTGATTTGAGTTCTGGTATGCAGATTATGAATAATCCTTATAATATGGCAGATGCAGAAGGTTATGCGTCTATTATGAATACGGCTTATAATAATTCAGGATATGCGGATTATCTTCCAAATCCATCTCAATACAGAGGAAAAACAACAGATTGGTGGAATGCTGGAATTAGAAAAGGAACACCAGTTACAAATGCTTCTTTAGGTATTTCTGGAGGTTCAGACAAACATACCTATGCGATCAGTTTAAACTATTATAATTCTGATTCTATGTACGGAATTGGTGGTTGGGAAAGAGTAACGATGAGAATTGCAAATGATTTCAAATTCTCAGACAAATTCTCAGCAGGAATTACTTTGAACC
This sequence comes from Flavobacterium sp., assembly GCF_036405015.1. Taxonomy (GTDB): domain Bacteria; phylum Bacteroidota; class Bacteroidia; order Flavobacteriales; family Flavobacteriaceae; genus Flavobacterium. Next base: position 10,510 of record NZ_DASWYK010000080.1, read on the forward strand.
CTCGTTACGAAACATATGGTTCACCAGGGAACTGGGCAGATTTTGATAAAATTGATCCAATCACACCAATTTACAAACCAGCAGATCAATTAACTGGTTTAGAAAATGAATACAGTATTTATGCAAGATCTCCTTCGTATATATGGAATCCGGTTGCAGCTGTAAAAAGATATGACGATTATACAGATCAGTACAACTTAAACACAAACGGATATTTACAATACGAACCAATTAAAGGTTTGGTAATTCGTACGCAAGCATCTATTGAAGTTGGAGATAAAGTGAGAAATAAATTCAGCCCAGATTTTATTATTGATGCAGCACACGAAAAGGCAGAAATTAATAGTGTAGAAAAATGGAATACTACCAATGTAGACTGGACTTGGCAAAATACCATTACGTATTCTAAAACTTTTGCAGAAAAACACAATGCGTCTTTGATGATAGGTAATACGATGGAAGAATATAATGGAAATGATCTTTGGGGATATGGAGAAGGAATTCCTAACAATTCAGATTCGATGAGAGAATTAAATGCCGCAACAAAAAATAAAGATAGTAAAGGAAATAGCTGGTCAAGTTCGTTGATGTCTTATATTTCTCGTTTTTCTTATAACTACGATGGTAAATACTATTTTACAGGAACATTCAGAAGAGACGGTTCTTCTAAATTCATGACTAATAATAAATGGGCTAATTTCCCTTCGGCTTCTGTTTCTTGGAGAATTTTAAACGAAGGATTTATGGAATCTGCTAAAGATGTGGTAAGTGATCTTAGATTAAGAGCAGGATGGGGTAAAGTAGGAAATCAAGGTTTGCCAGATGCAGTTTATCAATCCAACATCGGACAAGGGTATTATGTAATTGGTGGTGAAGTTGTGGATACTTCTTATCCTTCTTCAATGGCTAATAAAGATATTAAATGGGAAACGGTGGAAGACATGAGTTTTGGTCTTGATTTTGGATTCTTGAAAAACAAAATATCAGGTTCTTTGGAGTATTATAAAAAGCAAACACATGATATGTTATTCCTAAAACAATTTCCAACTTACAGCGGATTTCCGGGATATTCTACTATGTGGACAAACATTGGATCTATGCAGTCAAGCGGTATCGATTTGTTACTTTCTTATAAAGATAAAAAAGGAGATTTCTCATACGGTGTTGATGTAACTTTTACAACTGTAAATGTTAAAATGTTATCGCTTTCTGCAGACGGTGAAAGATTATATGGTGCAAGTAACAGAACATTGACAATAAAAGGAGATGAACCAGGATATTTCTACGGATATGTTGCTGATGGATTATTCCAAAACCAAACCCAATTGAATTCTCATACCGATGAGCATGGAACTAAATTGCAGCCTTATGCACAAGTAGGAGACGTTCGTTTTAAAGATGTAAATGGTGACGGAAAATTAGACGATAAAGACAGAACAAAAATTGGTTCACCATGGGCAGATTACAACATTGGTCTAAACTTGAATTTTGCTTACAAAAATTTCGATTTAATAGCCAATTTCTACTCTAGTATTGGAAACGATATTGTGAATACTAATATTTCAGATTTATACAATGGTGCAAGCTTAACCAATAAAGTAAACGGATTGGAGAATATGGCTTGGCATGGAGAGGGAACCTCTAATTCTATTCCTCGTTTGTCAAAAGATGATAACAACGAAAACTTTACAAAATTCTCTTCTTTATATGTAGAAGACGGATCGTTTGTTAGAATGAAAAACCTGCAATTAGGATATTCTTTCTACAACAAATTCGGATTGGATAAATTAAGAATTTCATTGTCAGGACAGAATTTATGGACATGGACTAAGTTCACAGGAGTAGATCCTGAGGTAGCTGGAGGAGATCCTAATCAGCAAGACAGAGTAAAAGGTTCAGGTTTTGGAGGATGGAATTATCCAGTACAGCCAACAATCCTGATGGGACTTAATGTTGCATTTTAATCAAAACGATCATGAAAAAAATAATAGTATCAATAATAGCTTTTTCTCTATTTTCGGCATCTTGCAGTGATTTTATTGAAAAAGAACAAAGAGGAACACAGACTTTAGAAAACTATTTTAAAACAGCGCAGGAATGTGAAAATTACACAAATGAATTAACACAGCGTTTGTTATTGGCTAAAGACTGGTGGACTTTAACAGCGCCGAGAGTGACCAACGAAATGTCAACCGATGATGCTTGGATGGGTAACACAGGACAGGACAGCGGAGCACACAGACCATGTTCACAATATATTATTACTCCGGATAATATGGGAGATATGAATAGTATTTATACAGCACATTATTATACCATTCAATCGGCTAATATTGGTTTGGAAAGAATGGCTTTGTCTCCAATTACAGATGCTCAGAAAAACCAATATATGGGAGAATCTTTGTTTGTACGTGCTTACTGTTACTACGAATTAGTAAATCTTTTTGGTGGAGTTCCTTTGTATACAAAATCTTTAGGTACAGCAGATTTAACATTAGAAAGAAGTTCTGCAGCAGATGTATACGTACAAATTGAAACCGACCTTAAAGATGCAGCTGAAAAACTGGAAAGCGCTCCTGTAAATAAAGACGGTAGAATCAACAAATGGGCAGCTTATGCTTTATTGGCTCGTGTATCCTTGTTTCAGGAAAAATGGGCTGAAGCAAAAACATATTCAAACAAAGTTATTACAGAAGGTCCTTTCCAATTAGAAGCAGATTTCTTAAACATTTGGAATGTAAACAATCATAATGGAGTAGAATCTATTTTAGAAGCGCAGTCTTCTTCTGTTCAAAACAGAGATTTAGGAGCAGCCTTGCCAACTTTATCAGGAGCAAGAGGAGAAGACAAAAAGAATTTCCCAAGTAATGATGCTGCAGACGTTCTAGACGGATGGGGATGGTGTATGCCAACAAGCGATTTGGAAAACGCCTATCTTTCTGAAAATGATGTGATTCGTCGCAGAAGTACGATTACAAAATGGGGAGAAGCTGCTTATGGAGATGAAGTTTTAAATCCAACACATAAATTCAGTTTAAATGATAATAAATCTGGACGTATCTGTCGTAAATACTATATTCCAATTGCAACACGTCGTTCATTGGATAAAAAAGACGGACACTTGCCATTAAATATTCCGTTGATTCGTTTAGCAGAAATGTATTTAACAAGAGCAGAAGCAAATTATCATACAGGAGGAGATGCTTTAGCAGATATCAATATCATTAGAGCTCGTGTAAAATTAGATCCAAAAACGGGTATTTCTGGACCAACTTTATTGAGACAAATCTATAAAGAGCGTCGTTTAGAATTGGCTTTTGAAGGATTACGTTTATTTGACATCCGTCGTGAAAAAGATCCAACAACAGGAAGACCAGTTATTGAATCATTAATGGGACCAAACGGAACTTTTGTACAATACAATTTGAATTCTACAGATCCGTATGAAACTACAAACTTGAGAGAACCTCAGGATAAGGGAATCAATTTTAATCCAGCAAAACACTTATTGTGGCCAATTCCGCAATTAGAAATTGATTTGAGTGGTAATGTTATTAAACAAAATCCTGGATACTAATATGAAGTTTAATAATCAAAATAAAGTAAGTCTGCTGTATGCAGGCTTACTTTTCGCAAGTACTCTTTTTGTAAGCTGTGATTCTGAAAAGTCTGAAAACTCAGGTTCAGAGAATGCTGTAGCAGAATTGAATGTTAGTTTGGATATGAATCTTCAAACCATGGAAAGTTTTGGAGCTTCAGATGCTTGGCAATGTAATTTTATCGGAAAAAATTGGCCAACAGATAAAAGAAATAAAATAGCTGATTTGTTATTCAGCCAAGGCTTAGATGCTGACGGAAATCCAAAAGGGATCGGATTATCATTATGGCGTTTTAATCTTGGAGCAGGTAGTGCAGAACAAGGAGAAGCAAGTGATATTACAGACGAATGGAGAAGATCGGAGTGTTTTACAACAGACGGAGTTTCTTATAATATGAATAAACAAGCTGGACAGGTTTGGTTTATGAAAGCGGCAAGAGAACGTGGTGTAGACAAACTTTTGGCATTCGCTAACAGCGCTCCAGTTTATTTGACTCAAAACGGAAAAGCACATGCCTCTATCAAAGAATTTTACAATTTAAAAGATGGTAAAATGCCCGATTTGGCCGATTTCTGGACAACTTCTTTAGATAAATTAAAAACAGAACACGGATTAACAATCGATTATGTAAGTCCGTTTAACGAACCACAATACGAATGGGACGGTTCAGGACAAGAAGGTTCTCCGGCAACGAATGCGAATATTTACAGTTTTGTGAATATTCTTTCTCCAAAGTTACAGGCAAAAGGATTAGAAGCTAAAATTGTAGTTGGAGAAGCAGGAGCTTACGAACCTTTATACAAAACGGTTTCAGGAAAAGAAAGCAGATCCAATCAAATTGATTATTTCTTCGCTGCTAATTCTACTAAAAATATTGGTGGTTTAAGTAATGTAAAAAAGACAATTTCAGGGCATAGTTACTGGCAAGCATGGCCATTAAGCGAAATGATTTCATCAAGACAAGCTGCTGCTGCTAGAATTCAGTCAGTTGGTGGAGTGAGTCTTTGGTCATCAGAATATTGTGTTTTAGAAAGTCCTGGAACTGCTGAGCTTCCTGGAGGAGCTGGAGCAGGAAGAGATTTAGGAATGTCATTGGCACTTTGGACAGCACGTATCATCAGTACTGATATTGCAGTTGGAGGCGTTACTTCGTGGCAGTGGTGGACAGCCATTAGCCGTGGTGATTATAAAGATGGACTAATTCATGTTGATGATGGTGCAAGCAATGGCGCTGGAAATGCAGATTATTGTAAAAACGATGGATACATCAGAGATTCAAAAACACTTTGGGCTCTAGGAAACTTTTCTTTCTTCGTAAAACCGGGAATGGTAAGAGTAATGATTCCAAGTGTTGATAATACAGCTTCTTTAAATGATGTAATGGTTACGGCGTATAAAGATGTAGCAAATAAAAAGTTGGTCATTGTTGCGGTTAACATGAGCAAATCAGCGAAAGCGTATAAATTAAATCTTGCAGGCGGAACACTAACAGACAATAAATTAACTCCTTATACCACTTCTGAAACTTTAAGTTTGAAAAAAGGAACTGCTGTTGATGTTTCTGGTTTTGAAATTCCAGCGAAGTCAGTGGTGACGTATGTGGGAAATTATAAGTAAGTAAAATTAACCGCAAAGACACAAAGAAAAAAACGCAAAGGATGCTAAGTAAAATAAACTTAGCGAACCTTGCGATCCCGATAGCTATCGGGATGGCGTCTTTGCGGTTAAAAATCAAAAATATAAATGAGGAAAATATATCTCTCGCTTTTATTAGTAACAAGTTCGCTGACATTTGCTCAGCGAACGGTTACTATTAGTACAGATAATGTAGTACAAACCATGGACGGTTTTGGAGGTTCTGATGCCTGGAGAGCGCAGTTTGTGGGTAAAAATTGGCCAGAGCAAAAAAAGAATGCCATTGCAGATTTATTGTTCAGCAAAGAAATTGATGCACAAGGAAATCCAAAAGGAATCGGACTTTCGATCTGGAGATTCAATCTTGGTGCAGGAAGCACAGAACAAGGCGAAAACAGTAAAGTTTCTGATGAATGGAGACGAAGTGAATGTTTTCTAAATGCTGATGGAACGTATGATTTTTCTAAACAAGAAGGTCAAAGATGGTTTTTACAGGCTGCTAAAAAACGTGGTGTCGAAAAATTTCTTATTTTCACCAATAGCCCTCCGGTTCACATGACAAATAACGGATTGTCTTTTGCTTCTCAAAAGAATAAACTGAATCTAAAAGATGGTGCAATTCCAAAATTTGCCGATTTTTTAGTTCAAAGTATTCAAGGATTGGAGAAAAAAGAAGGAATCAAATTTGATTATGTTAGTCCGTTAAATGAACCACAATGGGAATGGATGCCGAAAAGCGGTGATACCAATAGTCAAGAAGGAACGCCAGCAACCAATCAGGAAATATATGACGTGACCAAAGCACTTTCAGAAAAACTGAAAGCACGGAAAATGAGCACCGAAATCGTCATTGCAGAAGCAGCGCAAATTGATTATTTGTACGAAAATGTAAATGCCGAAAACCGTGACAATCAAATTGATTATTTCTTTGGAAAAACTAAAACAAATGTCACTAAATTACCGAATGTAAAAAATGTGATTTTAGGACATAGTTATTTTACAACTTGGCCAATTGAAAGACAGGTTTTAAGTAGAAAATTAATTGCAGCAGAAATTAAAAAAAATCCAGGATTAAAATATTGGCAGTCTGAATATTGTATCTTAGAGAATCCTGGAGAAAATGAAATTCCGGGAGGATCAGGTGGAGGAAGAGATTTAGGAATGCAGACGGCTTTGTTCGTAGCACGTTTAATTCATAATGATATTGCAGTGGCTAATGCAGCTTCATGGCAATGGTGGACATCCATAACGAGAGTAGATTACAAAGATGGTTTGATCTATTTAGATGACGGAAAAAGCAACGGTGGGACTGCTCCAGATTATGTGAAAAATGATGGAGAATTTCATGATTCTAAATTGCTTTGGGCTTTAGGAAATTATTCGCTGTTTGTACGTCCAGGAATGCAGAGAGTTGATGTTCCTAACCAAAATGAATTAGACAAAGCAAACGATGTCATGTTAACCGCTTACAAAGACATTCAAAGCAAAAAACTGATTGTAGTAGCAGTAAACTGTGGAAAATCGGCGCAACAATACAAATTTGATTTATCAAAAGGAACTTTAAAAAACAATGAGTTCACGCCTTACGTAACTTCTGACACATCAAATCTAAAAAGGGCCGAAGTTCAAAAAAATGGAAATCTAGAAATCCCTGCAAGATCTGTAGTGACGTTTGTGGGGGAATTGCAATAGGTCTCAGTTTTCAGTCTCAGTCTCAGTATTCAGTACTGTGGATTAGTTCAGACTGAAAACTGCGACTGCGACTGAAAACTAATTAAAAATTGAAATAAAAATAAACATATAAAATGCTAACTAAGAAAACCTTACTACCCGTATTACTCTTTTCGTGTTTATCTGCAAGCAGTCAGATATCGTTTGGAGATTCTAAGAAAATAAATGACAACTGGAAATTCAATCTTCAGGAAACACCCGAAGCTAAAAATGCTGCTTTTGATGACAGTAAATGGCAAAAGATAAACGTACCACATGATTGGAGCGTAAAAGGGCAGTTGAGTCCAACGTTGGCAAGTTGTACAGGATATCTTCCGGGTGGAATTGCTTGGTATAGAAAATCAATCAATGTTCCGCAGAGCAAATCGGGTGAAAAAGTGTATTTATACTTTGAAGGAGTTTACAATAGAAGTGAAGTTTTTATCAACGGACACTCTTTAGGAAAACGTCCAAACGGATATATTTCTTTTGCTTATGATGCAACGGAGTTTGTAAAATTTGGCGGAGAAAATACGATTTCAGTTCGTGTAGATCATAGCCAAAGTGCAGACTCAAGATGGTATACAGGTTCTGGAATCTACAGAAATGTTTGGTTGGTTTATGCAAATCCAGTGCACATTGCGCAATGGGGAGTTTATGCTTATCCTGAAGTGAATAAAGGAAACGGAACTTTGAATGTTGAGGTTGAGGTTGAAAACAAATCTAAAGGCAAATCAAGTGTAACTATTGTAAATGAGCTTTTCTCAAAAGACGGAAAATCAGTAGGTAAATCTTCTTCTAAAGTTGACGTTGCTGCGAATCAGAATGGAAAAATTTCAACAAAAATAAACGTTAAGAATCCTAAATTATGGGATTTAGAAAATCCGAATTTATACGAATTAAAAACTACTGTTTTACAAGATGGAAAAGAAATTGATAAAACAGTAACACAAACAGGTTTCAGAAATTTCACATTTGATCCGAACAATGGTTTTGCCCTTAACGGAAAATGGATGAAAATGAAAGGAGTTTGTCTTCACCACGATGCAGGAGTTTTAGGATCTGCTGTTCCAAAAGAAGTTTGGAGAACCAGATTAAAAACATTGAAAGAAATTGGAGTAAATGCCATTCGTACCAGTCATAATCCGCAAGCACCTGAATTTTATGAGCTTTGTGATGAATTAGGATTATTGGTTTTAAATGAAGCGTATGACGAATGGGAATTTCCAAAACGTAAATGGCTAGAAGGATGGAATTATGGAACTCCTGGCTTTGAAGGTTCTTTTGATATTTTTGCTGATTGGGCAGAAAAAGATTTAGAAGATTTTGTACGTAGAGACAGAAACCATCTTTCTGTTTTCGGATGGAGTATTGGTAACGAAGTAGATTATCCAAATGATCCGTATTCTCACCCAGTTTTAGATCAGGGAAAAAATGGATTTGGACAAGCAGCTTATGGCGGTTACAAAAAAGATGCTCCAGATGCAATGCGTCTAGGAGCGATTGCAAAACGTTTGGTAGCAGCAGTTAAAAAATACGACAAATCTCGTCCAACAACAGCTGGTTTAGCAGGAGTTGCCATGTCTAACGAAACAGAATATCCAGGCGCTTTAGATATTACAGGTTACAATTATACGGAAAGTAAATACAAATCGGATCACGAAAAATATCCAAAAAGAGTGATTTATGGAAGTGAGAATGTTCACGACATGGAACCATGGTTAGCCGTAAAAAACAACAAGTTTATTTTTGGTCAGTTCCTTTGGACAGGAATCGATTATTTAGGAGAATCAGGAAGATGGCCTTCAAGAGGATTCTATTCTGGTTTAGTTGATTTTGCTGGAGTTATTAAACCTCGTGGTTATTTCCGTGAGTCATTATGGTCAGATAAACCAATGGCATATTTAGGAACTTATCCGTTGACAAATGAGAAAGATGTTTCTAAAGATGCTTGGGCAATTTGGAATTACGAAGCAGGACAAAAAATCCGTGTGGTTTGTTACACCAATGCTGCAAAAGCTCGTTTAGAATTGAACGGAAAAGCAGTTGGCGAAACCAAATTATACGATGAAAAAACAGGAATCATCTATTGGGATATTCCATTTGCTTCTGGAAAGTTAGAAGTAATTGGTTTAGACAAAAATGACAAAGAAGTAAGCCGTTACGCTATTAATTCTACACAACAACCAGTTGAGTTGACTATTGCAGATAAAGATATTACAATTAGCAAAGACAAAGGAGTTGCGAAAATTATGGTTCAGGTAAAAGACCAAAACGGACTTCCAGTTATGCTTTCAGATAACGAAGTAACTTGTACCATTACTGGCGCAGGAACTTTATTAGGATTAGAAGCAGGAAACAACAGCGACATGACTGATTATACTGATAATGTACAAAGAGTTTTCCACGGACATATTGCAGCATATATTCAAGCCAATGGAGATTCAACAGCTCCAATAAAAGTGAAATTTACCAGTCAATGGTTAAAACCAGTTGAGGTTACAATAAATGTAAAATAGAAGATGCCCCGAAAGGGGCTTTTCTTTAGGACAATACTGCAAAAAAATATCACGATTGTAAATGTCCCATCGGGACATATCGTCGGTAAATGTCACATCGCGACATCTGATAGACAACCATTTTTGTACGGATATTCATAAAACAAATCATATTTAATACTTTGAGAGATAATAAAATCGATGAGATTAAATTTTTTCATTATATTTAAAGTGTAAAAAATACACATAACCACAAAACAATGAAAATTACAAACTTACTTACCACAGCGCTTGGTGCTTTTTTGCTATCAATCGCATCTAACGCACAAACCAAAACGTTTCAAAAAGAAGAATTCAAACAATGGGCTCAAACTCCGCCAATGGGCTGGAATAGCTGGGATTGTTACGGACCAACAGTTGAAGAACACGAAGTAAAAGCCAATGCCGATTATATGGCAAAAGAATTGAAGAAATTTGGCTGGGAATACGTCGTTGTTGATATCAGATGGTTTGTTGAAAATGACAAAGCGGGAGGATACAACCAAAAAGATCCTCGTTACGTAATCGATCAGTATGGAAGATATTTACCAGCTGTTAACAGATTCCCTTCCGCAAAAGATGGTCAGGGTTTTAAACCTTTAGCTGATTACATTCACAAAAAAGGATTAAAATTCGGAATTCATATTATGCGTGGAATTCCTAAAAAAGCGGTTGAAGAGAAAATGCCAATTAAAGGAACCAACGGAATTACAGCAGATCAAATTTACTCTACAGCACTGCAATGCGAATGGTTGAGAGACAATTATACTGTTGTAGCAGATAAACCTGGAGCACAGGAATATTACAATTCTATTTTTGAATTGTATGCACAATGGGGTGTAGATTTTATTAAAATCGATGATTTATCAAGACCATATCACGAAGGTGAAATCAACTTAATCAGAAATGCGATCGATAAATGCGGACGCAAAATTGTTTTAAGTACATCACCTGGAGAAACACCAATCACAGCGGCGCAGCACGTAAGTACACATGCCAATATGTGGCGTATGGTGGATGATGTTTGGGATACTTGGCCTCATATTACACATTTAATGGATGTGGCTCAAAAATGGTATCCACACATCGCGCCAGGAACTTGGCCAGATTGTGACATGATTCCGTTAGGACGTATTTCAATCAGAGGAGAAAGAGGTGAAGATCGTATGACACGTTTAACAAAAGACGAACAATATACTTTAATTACATTTTTCAATATTTTCAAATCACCATTATTTTTTGGTGGAGATTTACCAAGTAATGATGCCTTTACTTTATCATTGCTGACGAATAAAGATGTTGTAAAAATGCACAACGAAAGCACTGCGGTAAAACAACTTTTTCAAAAAGACGGAAAAATTGCAGTGACTTCAAAAAATCCTAAAGATGGTAGTGTTTATCTGGCTTTGTTCAATATTTCAGATAAAGATTCTCAAAAAGTTACGGTAAACCTTTCTGATCTTGGAATTTCAGGTTCTGTTGAAGTTTTAGACATGTGGACAGGTACTAAATCAAAATTATCTTCTAAAGAAATAGGAGCTGATTTAAAACCTCATAGTTCAGTTTTATATCAGTTAAAAGGTAAAAAATAATGAAAAGGGTTTTAAAAAGTAAAATTTTGAATCTGATTTCAATTTTTACAGCTGTTTTTGTGTTTTCAGGATTTGCTCTAAAACCAAAAACAGAAAAGCCTGATAGCGTCTATTTATTTGCTTATTCGACCTTAAAAAATAACGGAAAAAACGGACTTCATTTTGCATGGAGCATCGATCAGAAAAACTGGTTTTCAATTGGGCCTGAATTTAGTTTTCTAAAATCAGATTTTGGAAGCTGGGGACCAACAGGAAAAAGCATGTCTGAACCTTTTTTGGTTCGTGACAATGCCGGCGTTTTTCATTGTTTTTGGAGTGTAAAAGACAATGTTTTTGCACATTCAGAAAGTAAGGATTTAGTCAATTGGGGAAGACAAAATTACATTCAGGGAATGAAGAATTTTGTTGGAAAAACTCAAGATAAATCGGTTATTCAGAATGTTGAGGTGAGCTTAAATGATGGGCAATATGTGGTTCACTTTAGCGAAAGCGGAAAAAATTATTACAGTACCACCAAAGACTTTAAAAACTACAGTCCGTCAGTACTTGATGCGAATGGTTCTTCGTTAAAATTGAGAAATGAAATTAATTTACAAGGAGAAGTTTTGCAAGGAACTTTGTTCAAGGTAGACTGGAATCTGGTTGAAAATATGACTAGAAATATGGAGTCGGTAAAGTTTAGAGATAAAAGAGACAATACTTCTCCAAAAAGCGACAGTTTATTATTTGTTGGTTTAAAACCTGTAAAAGCAGCTATTAAAATTGACGAAAAACAGTCTAAAAAAATCAGTAACATGCTGACTGGTGTTTTCTTTGAAGACATCAATTATGCTGCAGATGGAGGTTTGTATGGTGAATTGATTCAGAATCGTGATTTCGAGTATGCACTTCACGACAAAAAAGAAAGAGACGAAAAATGGAATGCGACAATGGCTTGGAGCGGTGATTTTAAAATCGCAAAAGAAAATCCGATTCATGTTAATAATCCTAATTATGCGGTTATTTCTAAGGGAAGTATCAGTAATTCAGGTTTTGATGGTATTGCTGTAAAAGCGAATGAAAAATACGATTTTAGTGTTTTTGCGAAAGGAACAAAAGCAATTGTTCGTTTGAAATCGTCAAGCGGAGAAACTTTAGCGGAAGCGAAATTTACGCCATCAACTTCTTGGAAGAAATGTAATGCTGTTTTAAAAGCTTCAAAAACAGTAAATAACGCTCATTTAGAAATTAGTACGGACGGAGAAACTTCAGTTGACATGGTTTCGCTTTTTCCTCAAAAAACATTTAAAGGACGTAAAAACGGATTGCGTTTAGATCTTGCAGATGCGATAGCAGATATGCATCCTAAATTTGTTCGTTTTCCTGGAGGATGCGTCGCACACGGTGATGGACTGCACAATATCTATAAATGGAAAAATACAATTGGACCGCTTGAAAGCCGAATTCCGATGCGAAACATTTGGGGTTATCACCAGTCAATGGGATTGGGATATTTCGAATATTTCCAGTTTTGTGAAGATTTAGGTGCTGAGGCTGTTCCGGTTTTAGCTGCTGGAGTTCCGTGTCAGAATTCATCTGATGGAGGTTCTGGACAGCAATTCGGAATTCCGATGGAAGAAATGGACGAATATGTTCAAGATGTTTTAGATTTAATTGAATATGCCAATGGAAGTGTAAATACAGTTTGGGGTAAAAAACGTGCAGAAGCAGGTCATCCAAAACCTTTCAATTTAAAATATGTAGGTATCGGAAACGAAGATTTGATTAGCGATGTTTTTGAAGAACGTTACCGAATGATTGTAAAAGCGGTACAGCAAAAATATCCTGAGATTATTGTTATTGGAACTGTAGGACCATTTTTTGAAGGAACAGATTATAATGAAGGTTGGAGGATTGCCGATGATTTGAAATTGCCAATTGTAGACGAACATTATTATCAATCTCCAGGTTGGTTTATCAATAATCAGAATTTTTATGATAGTTATGATCGTTCAAAATCTAAAGTTTATTTAGGAGAATACGCTTCTCGTGGCAATAAATTTTATAATGCTTTAGCGGAAGCTCTATATCTTACGGGTGTTGAGCGTAATGGAGATGTTGTAACCATGGCTTCTTATGCGCCATTGTTAGCAAGAGAAAAGCATACACAATGGAATCCAGATTTGATTTATTTTAATGGAGATGAGGTAAAACCGACAGTAAATTATTTTGTACAAAAACTGTATGGTCAAAATCCGGGAAATCAGTATATAGAAAGTGTTTTAAAACTTTCAGATGCTAACGATGAAGTACATAAACGTGTCGCAATTTCAGTTGTAAAAGATGAAGCTTCAGGAGATTTGATTCTTAAGTTGGTAAATGCTCTTCCTGTTTCAGTAGAACCTAAAATAGACCTTGCTGATCTTTCAACAACAGAAAATGTAACATACACGATTTTATCAGGAAATCCCGAACTTACTACGGCAAGACCTGCCACTCAAAAATTGTCGGTTACAGAAGCATTTTCTAAAGAATTGCCACCCTATTCTTTTGTTGTAATGCGTATTAAAACAAAATAAACTGCCAAGAATTGCAGTATAAAAAATAAAAAAGAATGAAAAAATTACAATTAAGCATTGTTGCACTATTATCATTTTTAAATATTGTGCAGGCGCAGCATACTGGCGGTGTTCCACCAGTTATCGCAGAAAAAGATTTGACAGCTTATTTATTTGTTTATTTCATTGGAAATAAAGTAGAAGAAGAAGCGGTTAATTATGCCGTAAGTACTGATGGATATCATTATTACGCGCTTAATAACAACAAACCTATTTTAGACAGTAAAGCCATCAGCTCGACTGGAGGAGTTCGTGATCCGCATATATTACGTGGTGAAGACGGCAAAACATTTTATATGGTTTTGACTGATATGACTTCTTCGAAAGGTTGGGACAGTAATCGTGCAATGGTTTTATTAAAAAGTACCGATTTAGTAAACTGGAAAAGTAGTATCGTAAATATTCAAACAACATTTTCAGGAAACGAAAACCTTAAACGTGTTTGGGCTCCGCAAACTATTTACGATGCAAAAGCTGGTAAATACATGATTTACTTTAGCATGCAGCATGCAGGAGGTCCAGATAAAATTTATTACGCTTATGCGAATAAAGATTTCACAGCTTTAGAAGGCGAGCCAAAATTATTGTTTGTTCCAAAATCAGGAAACGCTTGTATTGATGGTGATATCATCGAAAAAAATGGAGAATATCATCTTTTTTATAAAACAGAAACAAGTACACCTGGAATCAAAGTGGCAGTTACAAAAGATCTGACTTCTGGAAATTGGGTTGAAAATGATAATTATTTACAACAAACAAAAGATGGAGTAGAAGGTTCTAGTGTTTTCAAACTAAACAATTCAGATGAATATATCTTAATGTACGACGTTTATACAAAAGGAAGATATCAGTTCACGAAAACAAAAGATTTAGAAAATTTCAAGGTTATTGACCAAGATATTTCAATGGATTTTAACCCGCGTCACGGAACTATTCTTCCGATAACTCGTTCTGAATTGACTAGAATTACAAATAAATGGGGAACGCCTGCAAAACTTTCAAAAATAAACCACAATCCGGTTTTAGAAGGATATTATGCAGATCCTGAAATTCTATATTCAAACAAAACTAAAAAATATTATATCTATCCAACAAGTGACGGATTTGATAGCTGGTCTGGATATTACTTCAAAACATTTTCTTCAGATAATTTAGTCGATTGGAAAGACGAAGGCATAATTCTGGATCTTAAAAAAGATGTTCCGTGGGGAAACAGAAACGCTTGGGCGCCTTGTATTGTGGAGAAAAAGATAAAAGGAAAGTATAAATATTTCTACTATTTCACAGCAGCGCAAAAAGTTGGAGTTGCGGTTTCAGATAATCCAACAGGACCTTTTAAAGACAGTGGAAAAGCAATTGTTGCTGAAAGACCAGAAGGTATAAAAGACGGACAGGAAATTGATCCAGATGTTTTTACAGACCCAAAAACGGGAAAAAGCTATTTATACTGGGGGAATATGTATATGGCTGTAGCCGAATTGAATTCGGATATGGTTTCGCTTAAACCGAACACCCAAAAAATTATTGCTGTAAACAATTCATTCCGTGAAGGAACTTACGTAATCTATAGAAACGGAAAATACTATTTCTTTTGGAGCGAAGACGATACTAGAAGTCCGAAATATAAAGTGAGATACGGAATATCAGATTCGCCAACAGGACCGCTTCAAATTCCAGAAAATAATATTGTAATTCAAGGAAAGCCAGAGGAAGGTATTTATGCAACAGGACACAATTCGGTTTTACAAATCCCGAACAAAGATGAGTGGTATATTACCTACCATAGATTTTCTTATCCAACAGGAATTAAAATGGGGCAAGCCGGAGGTTTTCACCGTGAAGTTTGTATCGATAAATTAGAATTTAATGCAGACGGAACGATCAAACAGGTTGTTCCAACTCATGCAGGTATAGATGGATTAAAATAATTTAATGCCATACAAAATTAAAAAGCCGCTTTTCTTTTTTGAGAAGCGGCTTTTTTTGATTTATATAATTTCGATTTAAAAAATTAGTAGCATTTTCCTGCTATCCGCTGTATCTTTTATGGTGAACACCACCATAAAAGATACAGCGGATAGCAGGGCTAGTTATGCTTTCATTAGATGTTTTACGAAAAAATCAGACAAATTTATACCTATTTCTTTTTTGTTTAGTAAAAATAAGTAATTTCGTATTAAAATAATAAAAACAAATTTTAGTCCCATCTTTTTGTTGCATTCAATACTTGTAAAAGATTTTATTTAGTGAAATTAATAAGGATATCACATAAAATTTTAAAAAGGACATTTGAGTTTATTAGTTTTATTCTTCTTTG
>NZ_DASWYK010000081.1:0-20076 GCF_036405015.1 Flavobacterium sp.
TTATTGTTATTAATCACGAAATTGCTCTTAGAAATTCGTTTTTCGTCATTCCACTGCATTTTCATTCTACTCAACACTTGTTCTCTTGTAGTGTTATCTCGTTTTATTACTCGTTCGATTCTTACTTCTTCCGGAGCAGTAACGGTTATAATTACATCGCAATCTTTATAACGACCACTTTCAAACAAAATAGCTGCTTCATAAACAACATATTCAAAGTTTTTATAATCCAACATCCATTTTTCAAAATCTCTTTTTACAGCTGGATGTACAATTGCATTTAACTTTGCTAATTCTTCTTTATCATTAAAAACTATCTGAGCTAATTTTGCTCTATTTAAAACTTCTCCATCAAAAATATCATGGCCAAATGCAGTTTTTACTTCTTCTGCGATCTCTTGTGAGTGCATTACTTTTTTGGCTCCGTTATCTGCTATATAAACAGGAACTCCCATTTCTTCAAAATAGTTTGCAACAGTTGTTTTACCACTGCCAATTCCTCCTGTAAGGCCAATAACTTTTGTCATTCTTATACTTTAAAAAACATACGTGGAAAAGCTTCCTGAGGTTTCTTTTTCAATACAATTATTTTTACAAAAGATTCTAAAAATCCTGTTCCGTAACCATAAAATTGTTTCCACACTGCTATCATAGAAAGATATCCTATTTTAATACTTTTATTTTGGATACTCGCCGTAAGAAAAACTATAACGAAATATACGAAATATAATTGTAATAAAATATCAATATTGAAAATTAACAATAAAAAAGCTAATAATAAACCAACTAAAAATGCAGTTGGAAAGAAAAAAGTTAGCTTATTATGCTCTGGATACCAGCTATTTAAAATTGGTCTCGCGACACCAAATTTCTTAACCTGAATAGAGAATTTTTCCCAATCAATTCTTCTTTTATGGTATACGTAAGCCTCCGAAAACAGTCTAGTTTCAAATCCTAAATTCCATAAACGGATAGACAAATCGGGATCTTCTCCTGGATGAATGTTTCCAAAACCTTTTGAAGCCTCAAAAGCTTTTCTAGAAATACCCATGTTAAAACTACGTGGCTGAAATTTAGTTATTTTCTCAGATCCACCTCGAATTCCACCTGTTGTAAGAAAAGAAGTCATCGCAAAATTGATTGCTTTCTGAATATTAGAAAAACTATCTAAAGCCTTATCTGGACCTCCAAAACAATCTACATATTGCTTATCCAACTCTTTACGAACCTCTGTTAAATAACTTGAAGGTATAATACAATCAGAGTCGAAAATGATAAAATAATCGCCTCTAGCTCTTTGCATTCCAAAATTTCTGGAATCTCCAGGTCCGGAGTTTTCTTTAAAATAATACGATATATTTAATTTTCCCTGGTAATTCATTACCACATCCCGACACGGGATTGAAGATCCATCTTCAACAAGAACAATTTCAAAAGCTTCATTATAATCAGATTTTGAGAGGCTTTCTAAAAGCTCATCAACTTCATCTGGACGATTATACACGGGTATAATTAAAGAAAAAATCATAGCAGAATGTGCAGTTTTTAAAAGGTAATTTTTTTGTTTAAAATTTTAACAAAGGTACGGTATATTAACAAAAAAACCATCAACTTTTGATTGATGGTTTTTGTTTTACAATAAGTAAAAAAATGTTATTTTATGCTTTCAATTTCAACAACTTCGTTAGTATCCGCATTGTAATCAACACCAGGAACTTCGAATCCGAATAAGTTTAAGAAATCATTTCTGTATCCTGCTAAATCTCCGATTTCTGGTAAAGATTCTGTTGTCGCCTCCAACCAAAGTTTAGCCACTTTCGCTTGAACATCTTCACGCATTTCCCAGTCATCAATTCTGATTCTTCCTTTTTCGTCAACAGGAACTTCTGAACCATTGTATAATCTATCTTGGAATAAACGCTGAATCTGTTCGATACAACCTTCGTGAATTCCTTCTTCTTTCATGATTTTATACAAAAGAGAAATATATAATGGAATTACAGGAATTGCAGAACTTGCCTGAGTTACCAAAGCTTTGTTTACAGAAACATAAGCTTTTCCTCCAATAGATTTTAAAGAATCACCAATTGTAAACGCAGTAGCTTCTAAATGATCTTTTGCACGACCAATAGTTCCTTTTCTGTAAACTGCTTCTGTTAAAGATGGTCCGATATAAGAATAAGCAACAGTTGTAGCTCCTTCTGCTAATAAATTTTCACTTTTTAAAGCTTCAATCCACATAGCCCAGTCATCACCTCCCATAACTGCTACAGTATTTTCAATATCTTCTTCGTTTGCAGGAGAAATTGAAACCTCTGATACTTTTCCAGTATGAAAATCAACTGTTTTGTTTGTAAAAGTTTGTCCAATTGGTTTTAAAACTGAACGATGTGTAACACCTGTATTTGGATTTGTACGAACAGGTGAAGCTAAACTATAAATGATAAGATCAACTTGTCCTAAATCAGCTTTAATTAAATCTAAAGTTTCTCTTTTTATTTCGTTTGAAAAAGCATCTCCATTGATACTTTTCGCATATAAACCTGCTTTGTGAGCTTCTTTTTCAAATGCTGCAGAATTGTACCATCCCGGAGAAGCTGTTTTACCTTCAACTGGCGGTTTTTCAAAAAACACACCAATTGTTGATGCACCAGAACCAAAAGCACTAGTAATTCTTGAAGCTAATCCGAAACCTGTAGAAGCACCAATAACTAAAACTTTTTTAGCACCAGCGATTTCTCCTTTAGATTTTACGTATTCGATTTGATTTTTTACATTTTGCTCAGCTCCCGTTGGGTGGGCAGTCAAACAAATAAATCCTCTCATTCTAGGTTCTATAATCATCTTGCAATTATTTTTTTTGTATTATTTCAATTTCAGTTTTAATTTTTCAAAAATAGACATTTTATCCTTAACCCTTTTCATATTAGCATTCATATTCTCAATAAAATTTGGGTTTAATGCATTTTTGTTAGCCTCTTTATAATAATTATAAGCCGCTGTATATTGACCTTCATATTCCGCCATTCTGCCTAATTCACTGTTATAAGAAGAGTTATCTGCATTTTCTAAATTTGCCTGAGTAAATTTTATATGTTCTTTTGCTTCTGCATATCTCCCGATATCAATCAACAAATAGGTATAATTTAAGTATGGCGCAGCATATTTAGGTTCAAATTTCATTGCCAATTTGTAATGATAAATTCCTTTTTCGTAATCACTTAATTTGTTGTAATAGATCCAGCCTAAATGATTGTGGGCTTTTCCAAAATCAGGATATTGAGACAGGATTTCCTCTAGCAATTCTTTTGCATCTGCAGAATTTCCTTCAGAAATCAAAGCATCTGCTTTTATAAACTGATTTTCGTAAAAACTTAAACTTTCCATTGTGTTTTAATTCAATAATTCTTTTGCATGATTTAAAGCCGAATCAGAAATATTGGCCCCAGATAACATTTGAGCAATTTCAATAATTCGGTCTTCTTGTGATAAAAGTTTCAATTCTGACTGCGTATCATCTCCAACTGTAGATTTAGAAACTTTAAAGTGAGAATCTCCTTTTGCTGCGATTTGCGGTAAATGCGTAATAGCAAAAATCTGCATGGTATTACTCATTTCTTTCATAATTTCTCCCATTCTGATTGCTATTTCTCCTGAAACCCCTGTATCGATTTCATCAAAAATCAAAGTCGGAAGTTTTGAATATTTAGCCAAAATAGCTTTTACAGCAAGCATAATACGAGACATCTCTCCTCCCGATGCTACTTTTTTTAGCAATCCAAAATCAGTTCCTTTATTGGCAGAAAACAAGAATTGTAATTCATCTTTTCCGTTTTGGAAATACGTTTCAGAAGGCTGTAATTCCATATTAAAACGAGCATTTGGCATTCCTAACGTTTCTAAAATTGCAACTAATTGCTCTGATAATTTCGGAATTGCATTTACCCTATTTTCATGTATTTTCGAAGCATAATCATCAAGTTCAATCGCTTTTTCTTCGATAATTTTAGATAGTGACGCTATTTCTTCATCCATATTATCTAATTCCAACAAAGAATTTCCTAAATCAGACTGTATTTGAAGCAAATCATCTACAGAACTCACTTGATGTTTCTTCTGTAAATTATAAATCAGCTGCAATTTTTGATTTACTAATTCTAATTGTACTGGATCATTTAATAGTTTTTCTGAACAGCTTTCCAATTCTTTGGAAACATCATCAAACTCAATAGTCAAACTGCTAACTCTTTCAAATAAATTTTGATATTCTGGAGAAAAAAGAGCTACTTTTTGCAATGCATTTTTAATTTCATTTAAATTATGAAAAACACCAAACTGCTCCTCATTTGCAATTGCTAAAGATTTATCCAAAGACTCTTTAATAATCTCAACATTATTCAGTTTTTCGTAGTCTGCTTCTAACTCTTCCTGTTCACCAGATTTCAACTGAGCAGCAACCAATTCATTCAATAAAAATGTATGATACTCCTGCTCTTTTCCTGCATCACTTTGCTTTTTCAACAAAGCATTTAGTTTTGACTTATCTGATTTATAAGATTTCAGCAATTTTTGATATTCCACAATTATTTCTGCATTATTTGCAATAGCATCAATAATTTTGAATTGAACATTCTCATCTGACAACTCCTGAGTTTGTTGTTGCGAATGAATATCAATCAAATACAAACTCAAATCCTGAAGTTCCTGAAGATTCACAGGACTATCATTTATAAAAGCACGAGACTTTCCTGAAGGCAAAATTTCTCTTCTAATGATTGTTTCATCTTCATAATCCAGATCATTAACTTCGAAAAACTCCTTAAGATTGTATTTTCCTATTTCAAATTGGGCTTCAATAACACATTTTTCTTCTTTGTTTTTTAAAGAAGTAAGATCTGCTCTTTTCCCTAAAACCAATCCTATAGCGCCCAAAATAATGGATTTTCCCGCTCCCGTCTCACCTGTAATTATAGAAAAACCTTTAGAAAAATCTATAGCCAGTTTTTCAATAAGCGCATAATTTTTAATTGACAGTGACGTAATCATAGGGCAATTTTATAAAATAAAAAGTTAGAGAAGATTTTTAAAATGATACAGAATTAATACTTAATCTGTGACCATTTAGTAGAATTTAACGGTGAAACTTTATTTAAGACATCTGTTAAATCGGTAATTGTAATACTTGGTCCACCAGAAAAAATAGAAACGATCTCATCTGATTTGGCATCAAAGAAAACTCGGGTTATAAAAGCATTAGGCTTAACCGAATTTAACTTACCAATAAGCATTAACGAAGATTTTATTTTTTCTTTAGACGCTTTCAAATCAAGACTCATTCCATCAAGACCAGTATGATAAGCATACATTGTCTGACGTAAATCACTGTAAGTTGGCGCTATCATATCATTAATTAAATAATAACGGTTCTGAATTCCGTCTGCCTGACTCCAACCTTTGAATCCGCCTTGTTGTGCGACGCTGGCAATATTTTGCGCTGTTTGAAGATATTGATTTCCTGCTCCCATTTGAAAAGTGTCAGCATCCATACCTAAAATTAGATAACAATAAAAAGAGATTACAGAAACCAAATTCGAATCGTAAGTAGTCGGATTGAACAATAATGGTTCGTATTCTGTATATCTGAAATTAAAATCTTTATCGTTATAATTTAAAACAGGTGACGAATATGTAGAATTAAAAATCAATCTCGAAGACTGAACCTGAATTGTTCCTGTAAATTGATCTGAACTATTGGATGACAAAGTAATATACATCGAACAGTTAATTCTTTCGTTCTGCTTTAAGCTCGAACCCGTCCAGTCTGTTTTATTGACAAATTCAGACAAAGAAGTCTGCAATGTTTTAAAAACCTGATTGTTTGGATTCGTAAGTCGTTCTGTATTAATAGTTACTGTACAATTTAGCTGTTGCGCTTGCACAAAACCAAAGCTCAAAAATACCAACAGTGTAACTATCTTATTCATACTCTTCTAAAATTTAATTTTATAAACACAAATGATCTCCATTTCTGTTTTCGGCGTATATTTCAAACTTTTATTTTGAAAAATGAAGCATAACCTTATTCAAAATATCAGCCGCCACCGATTCTTTTGATTTTAATTCCATCGGTTCAATTTCAAAATTTTTATCAATAAAAGTTACTTTATTGGTTTCTTTTTTAAAACCGGCACCTTTATCCTGTAAGGAATTTAAAACAATCAAATCTAAGTTTTTTTTCTGAATTTTCAACTTAGCATTTTCAATTTCATTTTCAGTTTCCAATGCAAATCCAATCAAAAACTGATTTTTCTTGATAGCTCCTAACGAAGATAATATATCTTTTGTCTTTTCAAGTTCTATCGAAAATTCAGCAGCATTTTTCTTAATCTTTTGGTCTGCAACAAATTTAGGTTTATAATCTGCTACAGCTGCAGCCGCGATAGCCACATCAACATCATTAAAATACAAATGACAGGCATCGTACATTTCCTGAGCAGAAACAACATCTACGACTTTCACCAAAGCATTTTTAGCTTTAAAATGTGTTGGACCAGCAATTAAAAATACTTCAGCACCTAAATTAGCAGCTTCATTAGCAATATCAAACCCCATTTTTCCAGAAGAATGATTTCCAATAAAACGTACAGGATCTATAGCTTCGTATGTTGGGCCAGCAGTAACTAGTATTTTTTTTCCTTTTAAAGGCAGCTTGCTTTCTAAATCAGCTTCTAAAAAAGCAACTATATTTTCTGGTTCAGCCATTCGTCCTTCTCCAGATAAACCACTTGCAAGTTCACCTGTCTCAGCTGGAATCATAATATTTCCGAACTGTTTTAAAGCAGTAAAACTAGATAAAGTTGAAGGATGTTTATACATATCCAAATCCATTGCAGGAGCGAAGTACACTGGACATTTTGCAGATAAATAGGCCGCGATTAAAAGATTATCGCAGTTTCCTGTTGTCATTTTAGATAATGTATTGGCAGTCGCAGGTGCAATCAGCATAATATCAGCCCAAAGAGCTAATTCTACGTGATTGTTCCAAACGGCTTCTTCATCATCTTGATTAAAGAAACTTGAATGTACTGGATTTTTTGATAAAGTAGATAATGTAAGTGGGGTTACAAAATCCTTAGAAGCAGGTGTCATTATCACTTGGACATGTGCACCTGCTTTTATAAAAAGTCGTACTAAAGTGGCTGTTTTATAGGCTGCAATTCCACCGGAAACACCCAGTAAAATTTTCTTCCCGTTTAAAACTGACATTGTACTATATTATTTGTTTGAACCTCTGTGGTAAGTTTTTCCGTCTAACCATTCTTGAACAGCTAAAGCGTGTGGTTTTGGTAATTTTTCGTAAAATTTAGAAACTTCGATTTGCTCTTTATTTTCAAAAACTTCCTCTAGACTATCATTGTAAGTAGCAAACTCTTCTAATTTTTCAGTCAATTCTTTTTTAATCTCTGAATTAATTTGATTTGCTCTTTTAGCCATAATGGTAATTGCCTCATACACATTTCCTGTTGGCTCTTCAATAACTGTTTTATTGTAAGTTATTGTGTTAACAGGAGCATTCGTCTTTTTTAAATCCATGACTTTTATTTATTTAGTAAATTTTTGTAAATCTGTTTCAACTCTGGCATTCATTTCTTCTGCCTTAACTTTGTATTTTGTGTCGCTTTTAAATTTAATCAAATTAGCATAAGCTGTTTGCGCCACATGTAAACGTTCTTCCATTTTAGAAGGCACACTATTAATTGCTAACTGATATGCTGAATCGTATTTGTAAAACAACGCATCTTCTTTAAAAGGTGTCCCTGGAAAATCAGCAATAAAATTATCAAACGCTACTAAAGCTGATTTATAATCTGAAATTGTATTGTATCCTTTAGCATTTTCGTATGCTTTTTTCTCTAATTTACCGTTTAACAACTGCACAGTTTCATTGGCTTGTGCCAAATATTCTGAGTTTGGATAATTATCAATAAAAGCTTGTAATTTCTCTAACGCTTTTACCGTATCAGTCTGATCTAAACTGTAAACAGGAGCCAGTTTTGAATAACTGTACGCACCTAAAAAAGCAGCTTCCTGCACTTTTTCGCTTCGAGGATAACCTGAAACAAAACTTTCAAACTGATAACCAGCCAAATAATATTGTTTGGTTTTGTAATACGATTGAGAAAACATATAAAACAGTTTTTCTGCCTGAGGTTTTCCTCTGTAAGAAGGCGCTAACTGTTCAAAAAGACGAATTGCCTTATTGTATTTACCAGCATCATACATTTTTGTTGCCATTTCAAACTTAGCTGCAACATCTTCATTTTTCAAAGCTTTTTGATATTCTCCACAAGAAGCAAAAAGGGCAACAACTATTAATAATGATACTATTTTCTTCATTTATTTACTTTTATTATGATCTCTTAGACAATTTGCCAAAACAAAATCACACCGAAGTTTCGGTGGCAAATTTAGTTATTAATTTAGCGACTGCAAAATAATTTTTTAGTATCTTAAAATACTAACACTTTAACAATTATTTAATGCTGTTTTTTACAAACTCATTTAATCTTGCAGCTAGAGAATCATCAACCGAAACTAATGGAAGACGAACGGTATTATCAGCAATTCCAAGAGCTTGGAAGATTTGTTTGATTCCTGCTGGATTTCCCTGCTCAAAAATCATATCGATACTGTCTGATAAAAAGTAATGTGTTTTGAAGGCGTCTGCCGCTTTTTTATTCAATCCTAAACGAATCATTTCTGAAAATTCTTTTGGAAAACCTTGTCCAATAACAGAAATTACTCCTGCTCCACCTGCTAAAACGATTGGCAATGCCAACATATCGTCTCCAGAAATTACTAAGAAATCTTTTGGAGCATTTTTAATAATCTGCATTGCTTGAGCCATATCTCCTGCAGCCTCTTTAATTGCTACAACATTTTCAAAATCATTGGCCAAACGAACTACAGTTGCAGGAAGCATGTTACTTGAAGTTCTTCCTGGAACATTATATAAGATTACTGGAACCGGAGAAGCTTCAGCAATTGCTTTAAAATGCTGATAAATTCCTTCTTGTGTAGGCTTATTATAATATGGAGAAACAGATAAAATTGCTTCAAAAGCAGAAAAATCTCTTGTTTTTAATTCTTCAACAATCTGCATAGTATTATTTCCTCCAACTCCTAAAACAAGAGGCAGTCTTCCTTTATTTACATCGATTACAGTTTTTATAACCAATTCTTTCTCTTCTGTCGTAAGGGTAGCATTTTCTGCAGTTGTTCCCATAACAACAAGATATTCAACTCCTCCATCAATAGAGAAATTTACAATTCTATGTAAAGCCTCAATGTCAACTGAAAAATCTTTTTTAAATGGCGTTACAAGTGCAACTCCTGTTCCTATTAATGATTGCATATTTTTAATTATAATTTATTTTATATTTTTTAAATACCTAAACAATTCTGAAACGAATAGTTTATAGTTTTCTAGTTCCGTATTTATCATCAAACGATTCAAATCGTTGTTTACTGCAGCAAATCCAACTTTAAATTTAGCTTTTGTTTTACTTGTGAGCATCATCAAAATTGTATTTTCTACATCATAATAACTTAGCAAAAGATCAAAATCTTCATTTATGAATTCTCTCAAAAAGTCTTCTGAAATCTCTCCCTTCCAATTGATGTGTTTTTTACCAAAAGTAGGTCGTAAATACGTTTCATTTTTCTTGAATTTTGCATTGAAAGCAACAACTTTTATGTTTTCCAGAGCAATTCCGTGAATCGTTAATTCCTTTTTTAAAGCTTCTGAATGACTAAAATTACTTTCATCTATCAATAAACCAATCGTTTGAACATTGTTTGAAAAGACTTCATTTTTTACATCACTTAAGTTATTTTTTAATGATTTTTTTACAAAAAATTCCTTTATATAATTCAAAAACATAGTACTTTTACCAGATTACAAAATTAATTATTTAAGTTGCATTTAAAATGGTAAAACTAAAAAAGTATAACGTATTTTTAAAACTTTTTGTTATATTCTTAACATTTTTTATATTCTCCTGTAGCCCGAAAAACTACAATTTAAACAAAATCGAAGGAAAACAACTTCCTGTTACTGAAAAAACGGGTGAAACTCCAGCAATTGAAGCCTTTATAAAACCGTATCGAGATCACATTAATCAGGATTTGGATAATGTATTAGCATATTGCCCTGAAACACTTGACAAAAGCACTGGAAAATGGCAGACTAGTATTGGAAGTTTACTAGCTGATGTTTGTCTGCTAAAAGGAAATACTGTTTTTAAATCGCGTGAAAATAAGGATATAGATTTATGTCTTTTGAATCATGGTGGTATTCGTGCTATTCTTCCTAAAGGAAATGTTACAACAAGAACTGCTTTTGAAATTATGCCTTTTGAAAACAATTTGGTTGTGATAGCTCTAAAAGGAGAACAGATCCTAGATATTGCTGCTTATATCATTAAAGAGAAAAAACCTCAGCCATTGTCTGGAATGACATTTACAATTACAAAAGACAATACTGCAAAAAATATTATGGTACAAGGAAAACCGCTTGATCTCAATAAAACTTATTATGTTGCTACAAATGATTATTTAGCAAACGGTGGTGACAGTATGACTTTCTTTGCTAAAGGCACTCAAAAATTTGACTTAAACTATAAGCTTAGAAATGTTCTGATTGATTATTTTAAAGACGTAGACACAGTTGTTGCTCCAAAAAATATCAGAATTACTGAAGAATAAAAATCAAAGAAAATAAAGTAAGCATTCCTGCAAAAAAAATATAAAATGAAAAGAAGAGAGTTTATCGAAAAAACAGCAGCAAGTACTGCCCTACTAAGTTTAGGATTGTCTTTGAGCAGTTTTGGAACTAACGATATTAAGCATTTAACTATTCTACATACTAACGATGTGCACAGCCATATCGATCCTTTTCCTGCTGATGATCCACGTAATCCTAATAAAGGTGGCGTATCTCGTCGTGCAACATTAATTGAAAGCATTCGCAAAGAAAATCCTAATGTTCTTTTGTTAGATGCTGGTGATATTTTTCAGGGAACTCCATATTTTAATTACTACGGAGGTGAATTGGAATTTAAATTAATGAGTATGATGAAGTATGATGCTTCAACTATTGGAAATCATGATTTTGACAACGGTCTTGATGGATTGTATGCTCAACTTCCTCATGCTACTTTTGACTTTATCAACTCAAACTACGATTTCAAAAATACGGTTATGGATGGACATGTTAAACCGTACAAAATCTTTAATAAAAACGGAATTAAAGTTGGAGTTTTTGGAGTTGGAATTGAATTACAAGGTTTAGTAGATAAAAAATTATATCTAGAAACTGTCTATAACAATCCTGTTGAAGTTGCTCAGGATATGACGCAGCTTTTGAAAAAGCAAGAAAAATGCGATTTAGTAATCTGTCTTTCGCATTTAGGCTACAAATACAAAGATGAGCCGACTAAAATTAGTGATTTAACATTTGCTGCACAAACTCAAGATATTGACTTGATTATTGGAGGGCATACGCATACTTTCTTAGACAAACCAACAATTGTAAAAAATAAAGTAGGTAAAGAAGTTTTGGTAAATCAAGTTGGTTGTTACGGAATTAACTTAGGCCGTATTGACTTTTATTTTGATAACGATAAAGCACACACAAATCAAAGTGCCACTATTGTTGTGTAGCATTTCTATGAATTCTGGCTTTTTCTAAAAAGTATTCTACCATAAAGTAATAAGCCAAAATTTGAGTTACATCACGTATTAAAACCAAAGCAATAGAATAAGAAAAATATTCATTGAAAATATAAAATATATCCGAAAAGATATAACTTACAGCCATTAGGGACATCAATAAAGCAATATGTGTCCCTTTTGTGATGTAATTGACAAAGCAGAAATAACTCATTATACTTAGTACAATTCCGTACAAAATATAAACAAAATTAAACCTCATCATATTGTCTAATTTTAGACTCAGAACTGAAATCAGTAAATAGACTATAAAAACTACTACAATTGAAATTGGCAGTATGTCTCTTTTTGTTAAATGTATTTTTTCATGTTCTCTAATGAATATGAATATTAGTAAGGAGTAAACAATAAGGAAACTGAAAACCCCTCCAAGTTCAATATCCATTAGATCAGAAACTTGCCCAACAAAGCAAAAGAAAAAAATTACGCCTTCTGTTTTTCCAATTTGAAATTCGCTGCTTATTAAAAAGTAAATAAAAATTGCAGGAAGTACAATGGCTTTAGCATAAGTCGCAAAAAAATCCTGTTGTGCCCAATCAAAAATAATTGTACACAACAAGGCGAAAAAAAACAAAATTAACGACGGTTTATTCGCTTTCATTTAATTTGTTTATAAAATCTTGTTCGGATAATATCGGAATATTTAATTTGGTTGCTTTTTCTAATTTTGCAGGCCCCATATTATCTCCTGCGACAACAAAATCTGTTTTTGCTGAGATTGAACTTCCCACTTTTCCTCCATTATCTTCAATGGTTTTCTTAAGTTCATCTCTTGAAAATTGACTGAAAACACCAGAAACGACAAATGTTTTTCCAACAAATTTATCTGTTGCATCTGGATTTATCTTTTCTTCAATTTCAAACTGTATTCCGTAACTTTTTAGGCGTTCTATAATGATTTTATTTTCTTCGTTTTCAAAAAAATCAATAACACTTTTAGCAATTCTTTCTCCAATTTCATCAACCAAAATTAAATCCATTAAAGAAGCCTGACTTAAAGCATCTATGTTTTTATAATGTTTTGCTAATTTTTTAGCCACAGTTTCTCCAACAAAACGAATTCCTAGTGCAAACAATACACTTTCGAAAGGAATTTCTTTTGATTTCTGAACTCCGTTTACCAGATTTTCAGCAGATTTTTGTGCCATTCTTTCCAAATGCAGAATATCTTCTACTTTCAATTCATACAAATCGGCATAATTATGTACTAAATCGTTTTTAAAAAGTAAAGCTACTGTTTCTCCTCCAAGTCCTTCAATATCCATTGCCTTTCTGGAAATGTAATGTTGAATTCTTCCAATAATCTGCGGAGGACATCCGTAAAAATTTGGACAATAGTGATTCGCCTCGCCCACATTTCTAACCAATTCGGTATGACATTCTGGACAATAAGCGATATAATGTGTTTTTTCTGAATTCTCTGGACGTTTTTCTAAATCTACTGCAATGATTTTTGGAATAATTTCTCCTCCTTTTTCTACAAAAACAGTGTCATTTATTCTAATATCTAATTTTTCGATTTGATCGGCATTATGAAGAGAAGCTCTTTTTACGATTGTTCCTGCAAGTTGTACTGGCTCTAAATTGGCAACCGGTGTGATTGCTCCCGTTCTTCCGACTTGGTATGAAATTGATTTTAATTTGGTTGAAACCTGCTCTGATTTAAATTTATAAGCAATTGCCCAACGAGGAGATTTTGCCGTATATCCTAATTCTTCTTGATGTTGAATGCTGTTTACTTTGATAACAACTCCGTCTGTTTCGTATGGCAGATTATGACGATGAACATCCCAATAATCGATAAAGTCAAAAACTTCGTGCATGTTATTGACTAATTTAGCTTCTTTTGGCACTTTGAATCCCCAATTTCTTGCAGATTCTAATCCTTCATATTGAGAAGAAAAAGGCAAATTATTTCCTGTTACAAAATACAGCAAACATTCTAACGGACGTTTTGCAACCTCAGCACTATCTTGCAATTTCAAACTTCCCGAAGCGGTATTTCTTGGATTTGAATATGGAGTTTCTCCAATTTCAATTAATTCCTGATTCATTTTTTCAAATCCGGCAAATGGTAAAATAATTTCACCACGAATATCAAATTTATCTGGATAATTTCCTTTTAAATGAAGCGGAATTGATTTTATGGTTTTAATATTATTAGTAACCTCATCTCCCTGAAAACCGTCACCACGTGTTAATGCCTGAACCAGTTTTCCGTTTTCGTAAGTAATACTGATAGAAGCTCCATCATATTTTAATTCGCAGGTATATTGTAAATTAACATTTCCGAGAACTCTTTGAATGCGGTTTTCCCAATCTAGTAAATCTTCTTTAGAATAAGAGTTATCCAAAGAATACATTCTGTATTGATGCGCTATTGTTTTAAAATTTTTGGTAACTGCACCACCGACTCTTTGTGTTGGAGAATTCTCATCAAAAAACTCAGGATGTTTGTTTTCTAAATCCTGAAGTTCTTTCAGTTTAATATCAAAATCATAATCAGAAATTGTGGCATTGTCTAACACATAATAATTGTAGTTGTGTTGATTAAGTTCATTTCGTAATGTTTGAATGGTCTCTTGAATGCTCATAAAATATTGAAATTATAATTGTGATAAAACTGTATATCAAAATTAGAATTTATTTTTGTTCGAAAGCAGAAAAAATGAAAGTTTTAAAAAATCAAAAATCAGACTGCAAATTCATGCAATCTGATTTCCTCCTTGTCCATTATTCTTAAAAAAGAATTAAAAAAACCAACTTCCAAATGGTTTTGCCGTTTTACGCTTTTAAACTGATAATCAACAAATTACAGTTACAAATATAAAACTATTTTTGAATAATGATAAAATCCGAACGTCTATTTAATACGTGTTCTTCCTCAGTACATTTCACCCCATTTTTACATTTATTGATTAATCGGGTTTCACCGTAACCAATTGCGCTCTCAATTCGAGCAGGATCAATGCCTTGTGACAAGATATAATCTCTAGTCGATTTTGCTCTATTGTCTGATAATTTCAAATTATAAGAATCTTTACCGCGAGAATCTGTATGAGATTCAATTTTGATTCTGATGTTTGGAAATTTCTGCATTATAAAAACGACTTTAGTAAGCTCTTCTACAGCTTTTGGCGTGATATCGTATTTATCGTAATCAAAATAAATTGGATTTACATCTACTTTTTCAACACCTTGTTTCTTTACAACTAAATCATCGTAGTTACTTAATTCAAAATTTACATTGGTAATTTCGCCTCCGTTTTGACCTGTAGTTTCAACAGTTTTGTCATCGCTGCTATAATTTGGTTTTGCAGCAATCATTTTTACCACTTTATTGCAAGGAACTTCTATGGCATATTTTCCGTCATAGTTGGTTTTGGTTTCTCCTAAAACTTCACTGAAAGAATTATAAGCCAAAATAGTAACATCTGTCAACGGCTTTTTAGTTTTTCTATCAATCGCCATTCCAGAAATACTTTGGTTACATACTGGTTTTCCTTTTACGAAAGAATAAATATCGTCATCACCTTTTCCTCCCGCTCTGTTAGAAGAAAAATATCCATAAGTATCTGCTTTGTTAATTATAAAAGCAAAATCGTCTTTGTTACTATTTACAGGCGCTCCAAGGTTTTTTGGTGTTGTGAAATTTCCATCTGGCAAAAATTTGCTTTCGTAAACATCTAAATCTCCCCAACCGTAATGTCCATCAGAAGAAAAGTATAAAGTTCCGTTTTGGTAGAAAGGAAAAACTTCGTTACCAATGGTATTAATAGTTGGACCTAAATTTAAAGGAGAACTCATTGTACCGTCTCCAGCAATTTTCACTACATACAAATCCGTTTCTCCAAATCCGCCTGGCATATCTGAGGCGAAGAAAAGCCATTGTCCGTCTTCACTTAATGAAGGATGTCCTACTGAATAATCATCATTGTCAAAAAAAACTTTCTGTGGATTTTCTAGCTTATTATCAACAATTGATCCTTTGATAATCTGAAAATTATTGACTTTAGCTTCATCCACAACCAATTTATTTTTCTTTACAATATTTGTTGAATAATAAATGGTTTTTCCCTGACTGTCGAAACTCGCTGTTGCTTCATGATATTTAGTCATTACGTTTGGCATAAAAACGGTTTCGTTGAACAGGCTTCCATCAGCAGGATTTCTTTCAGCTAAATACAAGCTCAAAAAAGGCTGATTGTTCCAACTATACAATTTTTCACTAAACTTGGTAGTATCACGAGCCGAAGAAAACACAACCTGATCTTTGAAAAAAGTTGCCCCAAAATCTGACTTACTGGTATTGATATCTAGATTTTTAATAGTGAAAAGAGGTTTTGCTTTTGATAGACTGTCCATATATTGCTTTTGAACAACATATCTATTGACTTCCTTTTTATCTCCTTTTTTATCTAGATATTCTTTCGTGATTTTATCTGCTTCATCATAATCCATGACAGCTTTCATGGATTGGATATAACGCAGATAGTAAATATCAGTTAAATTATTTCCCTGAGCTTCATAAAGTTTGCGATACCATTTAAGTGCATTTCTGGAATCTGAAATAAAGTAATAGGAATCGGCAGCATTCTTCAACGTTTGTGCTGAAGGATTTTTTATGTTTGCCAAACATTCTTCATAAGCTTTTGAAGCATCCAGGTAAGAAAAGTTTCGAAACAAAGCATCGGCTTGTTTCAAATTAGTTTTTTGAGCGAAACTAAACGTAACGCTCAAAATTAAACTTAGGATATATAGTTTTCTCATAGGTTTTATTTTTAGAAGAATCGAGGAGATTTGATTTTGCTTTGGTTTTTCACAAATTGATAACGCAAGATGATCTCATGCGAACCATCGTTGTATTTGTTCAATTGGCTTACAGTATAATCAAAAGCATATCCGAGATAAAAACTTGGTGCTATTTGAAAACCTGCTAGAATACTCACAGAATCATCTGTTCGATAAGCTCCTCCTATGACAAACTTTTCTTGAATCATGAAATTAGCCGATACATCTGCTGTAATTGGTGCTCCACTTACTGCTTTTACTAAAAATGCTGGTTTGAATTTCAAATTTGGATTTAAATCAAAAACATAACCTCCCATTAAGTAATAGTGCAGACGATCATAATCTATTGATTCCTGAACATCATCATAATAATTACTTCTCATAAAACTTGGAACAGAAAGTCCTACATACCATTTATCTGTGTAGTAGTAAATACCGGCTCCAACTGCTAGTTTCATTTGATTATTGATGTTCTGATTTAACAGAACATCATCATTATCATAATACCTTCCTTTTGACCAGTCGATGTTTAACATCCTTGCTCCTGCTTTTAAACCAAAAGCAAGTCTTTTTTCATACCCTAAAGGAATTGAATAAGAGAAGTTTCCATCAAAATATAGTTCATCAGAAGGACCTATTTTATCATTTACAATACTCAATCCCAAACCTATTTTTTCATTTCGAAGAGGAGAATGAATAGAGAACGATTGTGTTTCTGGTGCACCAGAAATTCCAATCCATTGCGAACGATACAAAAGTGCTGCGTCTATGGTTCCGGTAGATCCAGCATAAGCTGGATTTACCGCCATAGTATTATACATATACTGTGTATATTGAGGCTCTTGCTGCGCTGTGGCACAAACCGAGATAAAAGAACATATTAAAATGAAATATGTTTCTAATGATTTTATATATAGTTTCATAACGATACTTATTTAGTTTAATTAATTAGATGATTAATAGAAGTGGCTTATCTCATAATAGACAACCAGCCTTTTTTAACCGTTCCATCTCCAATGGTTATCACATAAAAATAAGTACCTGTTGGCAACATATCTCCTCTATTAACAACTCCAGACACATTTGCTGTTCCGTCCCAATCATTTTCATAATGTACTTTACTGTACACTAATGCCCCGTATCTGTTAAATACTTTCAACTCGTTGTTTGGATGAGTTTCGATACAATCAATTCTGAACAGATCATTTTTACCGTCATTATTTGGTGTAAACTCATTGTAAACAGTCAAACAAATTGGTTCTAAAGTCACTGAAGCTGAATTATTTGATGCATCAACATCTAAAGGAGTTGAAGTTTCTACCGTTGCAACAACTGTGTAATTTCCACTTGGCAGTACTTCGGCAACAATTGTTAATACTACACTTTGACCAGCATTTAATCTAGGTATTGTCCAAAGTTGTGTAGTAGGATCGTATGTTCCAGAAGTAGCAGATGAACTTACTAATTCTAAACCGCTAGGAAGTAAATCACTAACAATTGTATTTATAAAATCCCCTTCTCCAACATTATTAACTGTTATTGTAAATGTTACTTTATCGCCAAAATTTGGAGTTGGATTATCTACAGTATGCGTAATCGTTAAGTCTGAACAGCTTGTTACACTAACATTTAATGTTTTAGTTGTTCTCTCGTCGCAAGTGTTTGTATAAGTTACAGACACTGTTCCAGGACCAACATCAGACCAGGAAACTGTAACAGAACCATCTGCTGCACCTCCGCCAGTAACAATTGTTCCTCCATTAATTGTCCATACATAATCAGATTTACCATTTGCAATTGAATAAGTCACTCCTTTGAACACACATGGAGTATCATCTGTCGTTGCAATTTGATAAGCTGCATCATTTTCAAATGCAACTGTTATGGCTAATCTTGGTCCGTTATCACAGCCATTCAATGTATTTGCCAATGCTCCTGCATAATAAGTAGTCGCTGTAAGCGGAGTATTAGCTGCTAATGGTGTTCCTCCAGTTGCCGCAGTATACCAAACTACATTTGCTTCATTCACTAAAATACTAGCCAATGTTGGCGCTGCAGATAGACAGAATGTCTGAGCTGTTCTTGGAGTAGTAATTACACCTGGTGTGTTTACATTTACTGTCACTGCAAGTCTATTTGGATTTTCGCAGCCAATTGCGCTTGAAACTGCACCATAATAAATACCTGTTGTAAGTGCTGTCGTTGCTGGAATTGCTGTTCCTCCTGTAGCTGTACTATACCAAACTACATTTGCCTCATTAACCTGAATGCTAGCAATTGTTGGTGTATTTAAAGTACAGAAGTTTTGCGTTGCATTATTTGTTGTTGGTGTTGCACTTGGATTAACAACTGTAACGGTAACTTGTAAACGAGTTGTACTTTCACAACCTGTTGCAGCATCTACAATATTTCCAAAATAAACACCTGAAGTTAATATAGTTCCCGCTGGAATTACTGTACCTCCTGTTGCTGCTGTATACCAGATTACATTACTTTCGTTTACCTGAATATTAGCAACTGTTGCTGCACTTGTTGAACAGAAAGTTTGAGAAGCATTGTTGGTTGTTGGATTTATTGTATTTCCAACTACAACTGCTACCTGCAATCTTACACTGCTTTCACAATTTGTTACCGGATCTTTTATCGCTCCAAAGTAAGTTCCTGTTGTTAAAGCTGCCGTAGAAGCTAGAACTGTTCCTCCTGTTGGTGTTGTATACCAAACCACATTACTTTCATTAACCTGAATGCTAGCAACTGTTGGATTAGTTCCTGAACAGAAAGTCTGCGTTGCACTGTTTGTTGTTGGTGTTAATGGATCTGTTACTACAACATTTACAGTCAATCTTGAAGTACTTTCACAACCTGTTGCAGGATCTGAAATTGCTGCAAAATATTGTCCAGTTGTTAAAGCTGTCGTAG
The DNA here is from genome assembly GCF_036405015.1 of Flavobacterium sp. Taxonomy (GTDB): domain Bacteria; phylum Bacteroidota; class Bacteroidia; order Flavobacteriales; family Flavobacteriaceae; genus Flavobacterium. The sequence continues at coordinate 19,504 of NZ_DASWYK010000081.1, forward strand.
ATGCAATTGCTGTACCACCTGTTAAAGCTGTGTACCAAATAATATTGCTTTGATTGAACTGAACACTAGCAAATGTCGGTGCATTTACCTGACAGAAGTTTTGTGTTCCTGCTGTTACCAATGTTGGTGTTCCAGGATCGCTTACAATAACATCGACTGTCAATCTTGAAGCGCTTTCACAACCAGTAATTGGATCTGAAATTGCTGCAAAATATTGTCCCGTTGTTAAAGCTGTAGTAGGTGCGATTACTGTTCCACCTGTTAAAGCTGTATACCAAACTATATTACCTTGATTGAATTGAACACTTGCAAATGTCGGTGCATTTACTAAACAGAAGTTTTGAGTTCCTGTTGTTACCAATGTTGGTGTACCTGGATCATTTACAATAACATCAACTGTTAATCTTGAAGCGCTTTCACAACCTGTTGTAGGATCTGAAATTGCTGCAAAATATTGTCCTGTTGTTAAAGCTGTTGATGATGGAATCAAAGTTCCTCCGCTTATAGCAGTATACCAAACAATATTTGCTTGATTGGTTTGAATACTTGCAAATGTTGGTGCATCTTCCTGAC
>NZ_DASWYK010000082.1:0-6919 GCF_036405015.1 Flavobacterium sp.
ACATATAGCAAATTTGGTAAAATAGTCTTGAAAACATTCAAAACTATAACGTGATAGTAGTGCATTTTTCCATACAATGCTTTATTTTACAAATATTTACATATAAAAAACGAAGGAAAATTTATTGAAAGATCTACATCGAGAATATGATATTTTTAGTCTGCTTTTTTTACATTATTACCAAAAAATTTAACAGAAGAAAAATCTTATTTTTATTAATAAAATGAGTTTTTACTCACAAAACAACTTATCAAAAGGTAAAGAATAGAGCATTATTTCATCTAAAAATTGTCAAAAAAAGTACACTTTTAAAAAATATCCCTTAGAAAAAGTAACATTTCATTTTGAAGAGAATTTTGTGGTGAAAAAGGAATTAAAATTCTAATAGAAATAATGATATTTAAAGATAAATTTCCAAGAAAAAATAAGACTTCGAGAAAAAAGAAGTATTATAACATTAAAAGCATTCATAACTAAATAAATCAAGGCATTTATTGGAGTGGAGTTTGATAATAAAACTCAAACTGTTCTTTCTTATGATTAAAACTAAATATCCAATAAAAATAGGCTCAAACGAAGTAAAATAAAGCTAAAATGATGCAAAAATGCCTCAAAAAGAAGCTAAAAACATTGTAAAGAAGATCTAAATACTTTAGAAATTTCTCTACGCAAAAAAAGGCTGTCATAAGGCTATATAATTGATATAAATACAAAAATAATAGCCCATAATCGAAATTATGGGCTACCCAGGCAATAAACTTAACTTAAACTAACCATAGTAGTTTAAACTTTATACTATTTTACTCTGTTATGAAGTAAAATAAAATGTTGGAGAAATCGAAAAAGGAATTTTTCAATCTTCCTTTTTCGAAATAACTAACACAAAATATTATTCAGGTTTAAAAATAAATGTCCAACCTGTTTTATTAGCATCATTATTACTTAAATGAAGAACTAGTCTACTTTCAGTAAGCTCAATAACTTCATATATACCATCTGCATTACCTGCTTCATATCCTAACATTTTAGAATTGGAAATGGTTAGTAGCTTATTCTTAATATCTAGCTTAAAAGTACCTTTTGTAGGCGTAGCTGTTTTTGTGGCATAATGATTATAGTTTGCTGCTCCGTTAAGATCAAAATGCATTTTTCCATTAACATCAACAGGCACTTTATCTCCAGAACCACCAGCATTCCACCAAGCTACATCCCATTTATCTTTACCTCCATTGGCAATGTCTGGAGACATATACCACCAAAGTCTGCCATCTCCTCCAACACCATCAAAGACCCATGTTTTACCAGCAGATGTGTTCTCACTTACTAAATCGTACCAATCTTGATCTAAACGTGTATCAATCCTGTCGACCTGAACATCAATAGTCTTTGTAAAAAACGTAGCTCCTAAAGTTCCAACAAAAGTAAAAGTTGATTTACCTGGAATTGGATAAACAATAGTTGCCTCATTCGTTAGTGCTTTGTCTAAACCATAGTCCCAATAACCAGTAACTCCAGGTGTATTCATACTAAGCGTAATTTTATTACCCCCAGGAGGAGATTGAGTAGCTACTAATTCTACTCCAGCAATATCGGTTGAATCTACTAAATGTTGTTCATCTACAATTGGATCACATGCCGAAAAAATCAGCATAAAGACAGCAATTAGTAAATATTTTATATTATGAATTTTCATCTTTCTAAATTATTAATAGTTATTAAAAATATTACCAACCTGGATTTTGATTGTAAACTCCATTTAATAGTCTAATTTCGGTTTCAGGAATCGGAACTAAACCTTTAGTTTCAGATCTGTATTTTACACTATAATTAGCAGTAACTCCAGAGTTTCTTACTTGAATTACATCATTAAAAGCAGTATCAACATCTCCCCAGCGAACAAGATCAAACCAGTGTAATCCTTCGAAAGCTAACTCGTACAAACGCTCTTTTTTAATATTATCAAGAGAATATCCAACTGGCCCTAGTTTTGCTCTAAGTCTTACTGCATTCATACCGTCTGGCGTTTTAGTAATTTCAGAATGCATTAATAATACATCTGCAAAACGCATGAAAATAAAATCTTGAGCATGCATTAACTGCATATCTGTAATTTTCCAATCATACATCTGAACAAACATTCCTACATTTGACCCTTTACCATTATCGTGCTGTAATGAAACATATTTTTTATTAAAATATCCTGTTTCATGATCTCCTTTATCTGGGGCATAACCACCTGTTCCTTGATCTGCTTTACCTACTTCAAGTATAGACCCTCTCTTTCTTGGATCGGCATCATCCCATCCTGTAAATAATTTTGGATTTACAGTACACCATCCCCAACCTTCTCCAAAAGGTGCTAATGAATTACCACGCAATGAATTAAACAGAGCAAGTCTATTAGTGTAACTCTGACCATTTGTCCAATCCCAGTTACCAAAAGAATATCTTTGCATAAACATCGTTTCAAAGTTTCCTGTTCCAAAAGTTGGTGTAGCACCATCTTGACCTACCCATGACAAACCTTCTGCAGCAGCCCAAGGCAATACATTGTCATTTTTTGCACTTTTATTTACATAAGAATATGGCCAAAGATTTCTAAAATCAGATGCTAGCTTATAACCACTATTATTAATGCAATCATCTAAATAAGCTCCAACTTGTGTTGCTGTTAAAGCACCGCCTTCAACAAGAGGCAAATCTGTCGTTGCTTGCTTTTCGATGTTGCTCATGTAACCTGTATAAAATAAAAACACACGTCCCATATATGCTTCAGCAACCCATTTATTAGCATGACCGTATCTTGCAGTCGGAATACTTGTAAACGGTGTGGAAGGCATAGTTTCGATAGCTAGTTTTAAATCAGATGCAATTTGTGCGAATGTCTCACTATAAGTTGATCTAGCAACTAATCTATCTCCATCATATTTTATAACCAATGGCACTCCTCCAAAGAATTTTGCTAATCTGAAATAAAAGAAAGCTCTCATAAACAAAGCTTCTCCAAGAGCTTGCTTTTTAAACTCATCTGCTTGTTGGGGTGTATCAAAATACTTAGAAAAATCTGCATCTGGAACTTTTTCGATAATGGCATTTGCTCTCGAAATTCCATTATATGATTGTCTCCACATATCACGATAGGTATCTTCAGCAGGATCTTCAAAATTGTCTACCCATTTTGCAGATTTATCATCAGGACCTCCACCGCCAAACATCATATTATCCATCAAGTTCGCAGCTACTTGTTCTTCACTATGAACATTCGCTGTATAGATAGCATTGTAAATACCTGCCATTGCTTCGTTTATATCAGTAGGAGATTTATAAAAACTTTCTAAACTCTTTTCTGAAAGATTTTCCGTATCCAGCTCATCGTTACAACTATAGGCTGCAAAAATTACCGAAATTGCTATTATATATCTTAATTTTTTCATTGTCAATGTTTTAATATTAGAAATCTGCACTTAATCCAAACATTACTGTTCTAGATTGTGGATATAAACCTAAATCTACTCCCGAAGCCCATGAATAGTTTGTATTATCTCCTCCCCAACGCACTTCTGGATCCATACCATCATACTTCGTAAATGTGTATAAGTTATTTACAGCAACGTAGAATTTAAGATTTGAAATAAATTTAACATCTTTCAATAATTCATTAAAATTGTAACCTACTGTTAAATTGTTAATTCTTAAATAATCAGCATTGTGCATGTAGATGTCAGAAATATAATTTGTATTCCTATTTGATACAGAACTTAAACGAGGCATTTTGTTTGAAGTTCCCTCTCCGTGCCAACGATCAAATACATCTGAAGTATAGTTTTGTTTTGGACTATCAGCAAATGATCTGTACGATTGCATTACCTGCATACCGTATTTCCCTGCCATTGTAGTGTTCAAATAAACATTTTTGTACTCGAAATTTAATTGAATACCTAATTGGAAGTTCGCATTTGGATCTCCAAGAATTACTTTATCTTTTTCATCAATAACACCATCGTTATTTTGATCAACAAAACGAACATCTCCAGGACGTTGGTCACTAAAATATGGCTGACCTGTAGGTCCTACATAAGCATCTACTTCTTGTTGATTCTGTAAAATTCCAGCTGTTTTAAAACCATAGAAAGATCCAATTGGATAACCTACTTGCGCTCTAGAAATTTCTGATGTTCCTTGTGATAAAACGTGAGGCAAACCATTAATTATACCATTTCCGTTATCAATCTTTGTAACTACATTTTTGTTGAAAGCACCACTTACAGTTACACCATATTTAAAATCTCCAGCTTTATCTTTCCAAGACAAAGAAAATTCAAAACCTTTGTTCTCAATATCTCCTCCATTTTTGTAAGGATCATCGGCACCAGCAGTTCCTGGTAATTGCGCTTTAACAAGCCAGTCTCTAGTTGTTTTCTTATACCAGTCAAATGTTAACCCTAATCTTGAATTGAAGAAAGTCGCATCTAACCCTAAATCTAATTGCTCAGATGTTTCCCAGCTAACAGTCGGATTAGGTACTGATGCAGGATATGCAGTCTGACCAGAAACTGGTTTAGTATCTCCAAAAAAGTAACCAGGGAAAGCATATTTAATACTAGATGTATAATAAAAAGCATAATCTGTATATTGGTTACCATTTTGTCCCCAGCTTGCTCTCAACTTTAAGAAATCAAGGTATTTTGAAGTACCCGCCATAAAATCTTCTTTGGTAATAACCCATCCAGCAGCAACTGACGGAAAGTTCCCATACTGATAGTCTTTGGCAAAATTAGAAGATCCGTCACGACGTATAACAGCAGAAAGAAGGTATTTTTCTTTATAATCGTACTGCGCACGTGCAAAATATGACATAATTGCGCCTCCACCAGCAGCTTTATCAAAACCAGTGGTATTAATATCTGCTATAGAACCTGGGCTTTTAGTATTGTCTAAATAAGCATATTTTGGATCATTAGGAAACGACAAACCGTTTCTTGAGCCATAAATATTATTTTCAACAATTCTTTGCCATAGCTCTGTACCAATTACAGCGTTTATATTGTGATTCCCAATTTGTTTTTGATAGGCAAGAGTATTCGTCCAAGTTGAGTTTGCACCAAAATACTGAGATTGTGTTGCACCATCAACTGCATCATCATAAAGTACTCCTAAATGATATGTTGGGTTCATTGTTCTGTTATAACCAAACCACGAATCAATTCCGTAAACCGTCTTAAATCTTAAATTAGAAATTGGTTCAATCTCTAAAAATACATTTCCAATAATTTTATGATCTTTTGGGTAATTGTAATTACTTCTGTAATACATTACCGCCAAAGGATTTGTCTGGTTTGTATTTAAACCGTCTAATGTAGGAGTAAATCCGTATTCGTTAATATTTCTATCAATTGATGTTTGCCAATAAGCTGGTTGCAATGGGTTTTGAGTCAAAGCATTATGCAAATCATTTCCATAAATATTTCCGTTAGAAACATCTCTTTTTTGGATATTTGTATAAGTAAGATTCTCTCCAATAGTAATGATATTATGGCTTTCGTTCTTTTTCAAAACCATTTGTGTATTCAATCTTGTTGTTAATCTTTTGAATCCAGCATCTACAATATTACCACCTAATATACCATCTTGGTCAAAGTAAGAAACTCCTAATGAATAGGTAATATCTTCACTTCCACCAGTAATATTAATAGAGTGATTTACTATAGGAGCATTTTTTTTAGACATTTCATTTATCCAATTAGTTCCTGTCCAGCCATTTTGCAGCTTATTCCAGATTTCTTCTCCAAGCTGTGTTCCAGCTCCTGGATAATTTCTTTCTAACCAATCATTACTAGTCAACATTGCTTTCCAATTGTTTGGAGCAAGTCCATCGTTAACCCTTCCCTCATCTTGAATATACATATATTCTTGCGCATTTAATGGATCCAGATTTTTGTAGATGTTTTGAATTCCGAAATAAGAATCATAAGAAATTCTTGCGGGTCTTCCTTTACGTCCTTTAACAGTGGTTACCAAAACAACTCCATTTGCAGCTCTGGAACCATAAATCGCGGCAGATGCAGCATCCTTCAAAACGTCAATAGATTCAATATCTGAAGGGCTCAGATAATCGATATCTCCTACAGCAACACCATCCACTATATACAATGGATTTGAAGATCCAATGGTACCAATACCACGAATAACTACTTTTGTACCAGCTCCCGGCGCACCATTATTTCGTGTAATACTAATACCTGGCGCAATACCTTGAAGTGCTTCCATTGCAGAACCTGTATTTAATTCTTGAAGTGTTTCTCCTTTTAAGTTTGTAGAAGCACCAGTAATCAAAGCTTTCTTTTGTGTACCATATCCGATAACAACGACTTCATTTAAATTTTGAGACACTGCCTTAAGAGAAATAGAATGTGTGGTTTTTCCTCCTACTGCCTCATTTAAAGTTTCAAAACCAACGAAACTAATTACTAAAGTTCCATTTGATGGAGCACTAATCTGAAACTTTCCATCAAAGTCAGAGGCTGTAGCTTTATTAGTCCCTTTTACTAAAATTGTTGCCCCTGGGACGGGCAATCCACTTTCGTCACTAATGGTTCCATTTACCGTAATATCCTGAGCGAATACAGTAACAGAAAACAGTAAAGACGAAATACAAAAAACAAGTAATTTTGTCAATTTCATTTTTCTAAAAATTTTGGTTAATTAATTAGTAATTCAATGCAATTATAATGTTAAATTTCAATAAGAAAGAATTAAAATTCCTTACAAAAACACTTCAAACTAAATTCTAATACACTACAAAAACACAACATTTTTTTCTTAATAACCTAATTTACTGATATTTAAAATTGACAAAAAATTGTTATAAAAATGTTAATTAAAAAAAACGTATATTACATTGGTTTATCAACAACTATAA
>NZ_DASWYK010000083.1:0-21677 GCF_036405015.1 Flavobacterium sp.
TGGATTTTTCTGTTCTTTTTTGTTTTCAGTATCATAAGTATACGTTTCCTTTGTAATTGAGCCATCTGCATTTTTACTATAAACCCATCTTTTTTTCTCTTCGTTTACTGTTTGCCATACAGTCTTTAAACTTTCATTTTCGTATTCATAAAAAGTTTCCGAATACTTTATTTTCTTTTGGTTTTCGATGTTGTATTCGATTTCACTTACAATTCGATTTTCATTATAATTATATTCAATCCTTTGAAATTTATTGCTTACTGTAACGATCTTATTTGCATTGTATTCAATATTTGTTGTGTAATTTCTCTCCGGATAATCTGGATAAATCGTTTTTAATATTTTCGGCAAAACAACATTTTCATTATATCCATATCCTTCATTAGAACAAGAAAGCAAAAGAAAAGAAACAATTGACAAGGAAAACAACAAGTAATTTTTCATGTTTATTAAAATAAATAATCTACAAAATGAAGCTTTTATCTCAAGATTTATTTTCCACTAAAAGTTATAATTGTAATACTATAAGACATACTTAAGTTATGTTTTAGAAAGATGTTTCTTCTTGTTTTAACTTTGACTTTTCTTTCAAAAAAATGAACATGCAAAGAATTTATGTTTTTTTAATTCCTTTTCTGTTTTTATTATTTTTTTCATGCAATAATGAAGAAAATCAAATCTCTGATAATGAAATTAACTCTTGCAGTTTTAATTATATTGATTTAAAATCTGATCCTACCACAAAACCAAATGCTGCAATTATCAATTGGCCGAGATGGCAAACTGGTCAGACCATTAAAATTAAATTTTTAGATGGAGACGCTGCTACTCAGGAAAAAGTAAAAAAAATTGCCGCTGAATGGACAAAATATGCCAATCTAAAGTTTGAATATGTTACTACAAAAGAATATGCAGATATTAGAATTGGTTTTAATGTTGGAAATTATGGAGCTTGGTCTGTTTTAGGAATGAAATCCGCTTACGGAAATACTGAAGAACAGTCAATGCGTTTAGGCCCTTTAACCTCTTCAAATGAAGCCTCAATAAGAAGAACCATTTTACATGAATTTGGACATGCATTGGGTCTTATTCATGAAAATGCAAGTCCCGCATCAACTATAAAATGGGACTTACCAAAAGTATATCAATACTACGGTGAATTAAACGGTTGGTCCAAAGATGAAGTGGATCAATTTGTTATAAAAAGCCCTGAATCGACCAATTACAGTCAATACGACTCTCTTTCTATTATGCATTATTATGTTGCTCCATCTCTTACAACCAATGGAGTTGGTATAAACGAAATGAGTGACTTATCCATGACCGATATTACATTTATTAATAAATGGTATCCTTATCCTATAAAATCGGTCATAAAATCAGGGGAAAGAATAGATTATATACCGTGGCCACAAGCTATCAAATCATCAAATGGCTTATTTGTTTTGCAATTTAATTCGGGAATACTATCTATTAAAAATCTAACTAATGATACTATAATTTGGGAAAAGGGAAAATCTAATTACAGTAATCGTGCCTCTTGTTATTTACAATCAGACGGAAATCTGGTCATCAAAGGACATGCTTTTGGTTTTGCTGCTCCTGAACAAATAACCTGGACATCTGATACTTCTGGATATCCTGGCGCAACATTACAGTTACAAGATGACGGAGATCTTCAATTAATTTACAATGGATCTGTAAAATGGTCTTCTAAAAAAGGTAAAATCTAAACAAAAAAAATCCCCAATCAACTTTCGCTAATTGGGGATTTTTTTTTGGTAGAAGTTTATTAATAAGTAATTTGAATTTTGAAAGAATCATTTGCGTCTCCAGAAAATACTTCGCTCACAAAATTATTAGAATTGTATTTCGTTTTATATTCTACCGATGAAGTTTGAACAGCTTTTCCGTCAGCGTCATAATTTACTGTTACGCTAGTCAATGCATTATTTGCAGAATGAAAATCAAATTGGTAATCATCACTGTCAACTTGAGCTAAATCTAGTAAAAGTTTTAAACCTGTAATATTAACAAAAGGGCTTTTTTTATTGTCAAATGTATTGGTTGTTTTTTCTTTTAAACCATCATGATATTCAGCAGAAACGATATTACCATTTGCAAATGTGTAAAGAGTGGTAGTATCGTATTTAACTTCCTGTCTGTCGATTATTTGCGATTGATTTACATTGACTGTTCCGTTCGAGTTGTATACAAATGTCAATTTATCTTGGTATGTAGAACTAAACGCTTGTGTAGTTATTTTTGAAACAAGTTTGTTATTCTCGTATGCGTAAACGTCAGTAGAAATTAAAACACTTGATCTAAAATATTCTACTTTAGTGATAACATCTCCAGTGTAAGTGTAAACGTATTTTGAAGCATCAGAAAGTGAAATTTGTTTCAATTTGTTTCCGTCATAAGAAAAAGTGTAATCAAGAGATCCTGACTTTCCGTTTTCAACAGTTGTCAGCGTAATTTTTGTTGGTAAAGCATTTGTTGATGACTCTCCGTCAGAGCTGCTATCATCACTTGAACAAGAGTTAAGAGATAAGGCTAACGCACCTAAAAGGCATAAAAATTTTTTCATTTTGTTTTTGTTGTTAAATTTATTACTGCTGCAAACGTAACATAAGCAAAAACGAAAACCTTACGGCATTCCACATTAATAAATAATTTTCTTTTTTTATACCTAAATCTTAAAAAATATCCTTTTTAGAAAAACAAAAAAACATCAACTTTTACAGGAACTTAACAGCGTTAAAAAATTACATTTTTAATAACAAAAAACATAATCACAAACTAAAACAATTCCTTACTTTTGCATCTTCCATTTTTTTTAAATCACTTATGAAATTATTATATACTTACATCATCAAACATAAAATGCTTCTATTTTTTGCTTTGATAATGGCTTCTATCAACATTTGTTTCAGTTTATCAGACTCAGTAATTACAGGAAAACTAATGCAGGATTGCGGGGTTGGACTGTCAAAATACAAAGGAAACGAAATCGGTTTTATTAAATCTTTGTCTTTCTGGTTGGGACTTTCGCTTGGAGCAGCCATGATTTCTAGAATTACCAAAAACTTTCAGGATTATTTTACGAATGTAGTCATTCAACGTACCGGAGCACAAATGTATACGGACGGAATCAAAAAATCACTCGATCTTCCATATGCAGAATTTGAAGATCAGCGTAGTGGTGAAACATTGAGCAAATTGACTAAAGTTAGAATTGATTCTGAAAAATTAATTACACTTTCTATTTCACTAATTTTCCAAACCATTATCGGTTTCATTTTTGTAATTGTTTATGTGGCAAGAATCGATTTTAGGATTTCTATTATCTTTTTAGTTACAGCTCCAATTATCGCTTTAGTGAGTTTGTATTTAGGAAAGAAAATCAAAATCGTTTCTAGAAAAATCGTTAATCAAACCAATGCACTTGCGGGTTCGACAACAGAAAGTTTACGAAATATCGAATTAGTAAAAAGTCTTGGTTTAACGTATCAAGAAGAGAAGCGTTTAAACTTAAATACCTTTAAAATTCTTCAATTAGAATTGGAGAAAATTCGTTTTATTAGAAGTTTGAGTTTCATCCAGGGAACAACCGTTCACTTTTTGAGAACTTGCGTTGTTTTTGCGCTTTATTATTTCTTATTCGGAGGAAAAATTATTGTTGGTGATTTGTTGACGATGGTATTTTTTACTTTCTTCATTTTTGGTCCTTTACAAGAATTAGGAAACTTTATTATTGCCCTGAATGAAACGAAAGTTTCTATGGAAAATTTCAAAAATTTATTGAATGCTCCAAAAGAATTTCGTCCAAAAAGTCCTAAACATATTGGTGCAATTCAGAAACTACTTTTCGAGAATGTTAGTTTTCAGCATAAAACAGCAAAGTTTAAAGCAGTTGAAAATATTAATTTCGAAATCAAACAAGGACAAACCGTTGCCTTTGTTGGTCCGTCTGGATCTGGAAAAACAACTTTAGTAAAATTATTAGTCGGATTGTATACTCCCGCTGAAGGTCAGGTTTTATACAACGACATTGACTCTACAGATGTTGATTTATTAGATTTAAGAAAACAGCTTGGTTTTGTAACACAAGATGCTCAGTTATTCTCAGGAACCATTCGCGAAAACTTGTTATTTGTAAAACCAAATGCTTCCGACGAAGATTTATACGACGCGCTAAAACGTGCAAGCTGTGATAAACTTCTAAGACGTGCCGAAGATGGCCTAAACACTACAATCGGTGAAGGCGGAATTAAAGTTTCAGGCGGCGAAAAACAACGTTTGTCTATTGCCAGAGCAATCTTAAGAAATCCGAATTTATTGATTTTTGATGAAGCAACTTCTGCTTTAGATTCTATTACAGAAGAAGAAATCAACGATACTATTAGAAATATATCTGATAAAAACAGAATTACAGTTTTAATTGCGCACCGTTTGTCAACCGTAATGCATGCTGATAAAATATTCGTTCTGGAACAAGGTAAAATCATCGAACAAGGTAAACATGATGACTTGATCGTAGAGAAAGGATTGTATTATGCTATGTGGCGCCAGCAGATTGGGGAACGAAAATAACTTTTTAAGGAACTAAGACGCTAAGGTTCTAAGCTGCTAAGTTTTTTTTGCCACAGATTAAAGGATTTAAATGATTAATCTTAACTTTCTTTAATTATAAATAAACCCGACAGGTTTTAAAAACCTGTCGGGTTTATTGTTTGAATTACTTTAAAAGTACTATTTTGTCATTTCGACGAAGGAGAAATCTCCGTAAGAAACTCTACAAAGATTGGCTTTTAGTTATGGAGTTACTTGCGGAGATTTCTCCTTCGTCGAAATGACATAAAATGAGGAAAAATAAAAACCCAACAGATTAAAAAATCTGTCGGGTTTACTTTTGAATTATAAAAACTTAGCAGCTTAGAACCTTAGCACACTTAGAATTTTTATTTAACAAACTCAATTGCTTTTGAAAGCGCCTCAGCAATTCCATCAACATTCTTACCTCCTGCAGTTGCGAAGAAAGGCTGTCCTCCTCCTCCACCTTGGATGTATTTTCCTAATTCACGAACTACTTGTCCAGCGTTTAAGTTTTTGCTTGCTACAATTTCTTTAGAAACATAGCATGTTAACATTGGTTTTCCTTCATGAGCTGTAGCTAAAACAATAAATAAATCGTTATAAGCATTACCTAGCTCGTAAGCCAAATCTTTTGCTCCTTCTGGATTTAAATCTACCTGTTTAGCCAAGAATCGAACTCCATTGATTTCTTGTAATTCTTTAGCTAAATCAGCTTTCATATTTTTAGCTTTATCTTTTAATAAAGCTTCCAATTGTTTTTTCAATTGAGCATTCTCGTCTTGTAAAGCTAAAATCGATTTTACAGGATCTTGAGCATTTTTAAGAGCTTCTTTAATTTCAGCTAAAGAAACAGCTTGTGACTCAAAATATTCTTTTGCAGCTTCACTTGTAATTGCTTCAATCCTTCTGATTCCAGCTGCAACTGCTCCCTCAGAAACAATTTTAAAATGCCAGATATCAGATGTATTCGCAACGTGTGTTCCTCCACATAACTCGACAGAATCTCCGAATTTAATCGTACGAACTAAATCTCCATATTTCTCTCCAAACAAAGCAATTGCACCATCTTCAAGAGCTTGTTCTTTTGGAATTGCTCTTTTCTCAATTAATGGCAAACTCTCACGAATTCTTGCATTTACAAAGTTTTCAACTTCTACTAATTCTTCATCTGTAACTTTAGCAAAATGAGAAAAGTCAAAACGTAAAGATGCATTTCTAACCATCGAACCTTTTTGCTCAATATGAGTTCCTAAAATCTTACGTAAACCTTGGTGCAACAAGTGAGTAGCCGAGTGGTTAGACGAAGTTTTAGCTCTTTGGTTGGCATCAACAACAGCATTAAAAGTTCCAGTAAGATTTTCTGGTAACGATTTTGCTAAATGTACCGTTTGATTATTTTCTTTTTTAGTATCAATAATATAAACGATATCACCGTTTTGTGCTTCTAAGTATCCTTTATCTCCAGTTTGTCCTCCGCTTTCTCCGTAAAATGGAGTTGCATTGAAAACCAATTGGAAAATCTCCCCGTCTTTTGCACTTTCAACTCTACGGTATTTAGTGATTTTCACTTGGTGAGACAATCTGTCATAACCAACAAATTCCTGAACATCGTCTTCAATAATTACATTCCAGTCTCCAGCAGTTACTTTTGATGCTGCACGAGATCTTTCTTTTTGTAATTGTAATTGTTCTTTAAATCCTTCCTCATCTAACTTCAATCCTTTTTCTGAAAGAATCAAAGCCGTTAAATCGATTGGGAATCCGTATGTATCATACAATTCGAAAGCTTTTTTACCATCGATTGTATCGCCAGTATTGTTTAAAATTACAGCATCTAAAAGAATCAATCCTTGATCTAATGTTTTAAGGAAAGAGTTTTCTTCTTCACGAATTACATTTGAACAAAGTGCTTTTTGTGTTCTGATTTCTGGGAAAGAATCTCCCATTTGCTCACTTAGAGTTTCAACCAATTTGAAAATAAATGGTTCTTTAGTTCCTAAGAAAGTAAATCCGTAACGAATAGCGCGACGTAAAATTCTACGAATTACATATCCAGCTCCAGTGTTAGAAGGCAACTGACCATCTGCTATAGCAAAAGCTACCGCACGAACGTGATCTGCTACAACACGAATTGCAATATTTACTTTTTCTTCTGCTTCGTTTGATGCTTTAACAGTATATTTTGCTCCAGTAATTGTTTCGATTTCTCTAATTAATGGCATGAAAACATCTGTATCATAGTTTGATGTTTTTCCTTGTAATGCCATACACAAACGCTCAAATCCCATTCCGGTATCAACGTGTTGTGCTGGAAGTTTTTCTAGAGAACCATCCGCTTTACGGTTGAATTCCATAAATACATTATTCCAGATTTCAACTACTTGTGGGTGATCATTATTCACTAAACTTTTTCCAGAAACTAAAGCTTTTTCTTCTGCAGAACGTAAATCAACGTGAATTTCAGAACAAGGTCCGCATGGTCCTTGATCTCCCATTTCCCAGAAATTGTCTTTTTTATTTCCAAGAATAATTCGGTCTTCATCGATTAAAGTTTTCCAGATATCCCAAGCTTCTTGGTCAAACGGAACGTTATCTTCTTTACTTCCTTCAAAAACAGAAACATAAAGGTTTTCTTTTGGAATTTTATAAACCTCAGTCAATAACTCCCAAGCCCAATTAATTGCTTCTTTTTTGAAATAATCACCAAAAGACCAGTTTCCTAACATTTCGAACATGGTATGGTGATAAGTATCGATACCTACCTCTTCAAGATCATTGTGTTTTCCTGAAACACGAAGACATTTTTGCGTATCGGCTATTCTTGGACTTTTTGGAGTTCCGTTCCCTAAGAAAAATTCTTTAAACTGGGCCATTCCAGAGTTATTGAACATTAGAGTTGGGTCATCTTTAAGGACAATAGGAGCTGATGGGACAATAGTATGTCCTTTACTCTCAAAAAAATCTAAAAATTGTTTACGTACGTCTTGTGATTTCATCTTTTAATTAGAAAATGTGTCTGTTTAATGTGTCAATTTGATAATGTGATAATTAGCAATCATTTCCAATTACTAATGCGTTAATTTTTAAAATCAGAGCTTAAAAACTTATGTTTTACAACAATAAATTCGCTATTTTGCGCATTATATAATTTATGTAATTCTCCCCAAATTATCAAATTATTTTGTTCTTGTAAAAAAGTCCCAAACGACCGAAACATTTAATACTATTGTTCGTCTAAGTTATTTTACAAGCTGCAAAAATAGCGTATTTTAAAATATGGCGAAAGTAAAATATTATTACGACTCAGAAAATCTGGCTTATACGAAAATAAAAACCAGAAAAAGAATAAAAATTGGTTACGCATTACTGTTTTTATTAGCCTCGGCACTATTTGGATTTTTAGTTTTTGTACTATTAATTAATACTCCTTATTTCGAAACCCCAAAAGATCGTTTACAAGCACGTGAAATTGAAAATCTAAAACTTCAATATTCTATTTTGAACAAAAAACTGGACGAAATTGATGAAGTTGCAGACGCACTAGAAGAACGAGACAACAACATCTACAGAATTTATTTTAATAAAACTGAAATTCCAGATTCTATTAGAAAAGCAGGTTTTAGAAATCCCGAAAGATATAAAGCCTTAGAAGGCTATAATAATTCGCAGTTGGTATTAAACACCACAAAAAGAATCGATAAGCTTTCTAAACAATTGGCCATTCAATCCAAATCTTTAGATGACATTTTAAAATTGGCTGGAGCTAAAGAAAATTTATTGTTAGCAATTCCTGCCATTCAGCCAGTTCGAAATGAAAATTTAAAACGTGTCGCGTCAGGTTTTGGATATCGTATTGATCCTTTCACGAAAGTGAGAAAAATGCATAATGGTATGGATTTCACAGCAAATACAGGTGCTCCAATCTATGCAACTGGAGATGGCGTTGTAGCGAGAGCTGACAATACTGCTTCTGGATATGGGAATCATATTGTGATCAGGCATGGTTTTGGTTATGAAAGTTTATACGCTCATTTAAGCAAGTATAATTGTAAACCAGGACAACATGTCAAACGAGGAGATGTGATTGGCTTTGTTGGAAGTACAGGAAGATCTGAAGGACCACACTGTCATTATGAAGTTCATAAAGATGGTAAAGTTGTAAATCCTTTGAATTTTTATTACGGAAATATTTCGGCTGCAGAATATGTGGCAATTTCACAAATGGCCAACCAAGAAAACCAATCATTAGATTAATATTCCGAAAAAATAGTATTTTTGAAGTAAAATAGAAAAAAACGAATCCATGCATATTGAACTTTCTAAAGACAAAAGATATTACAGTATTGGCGAAGTTGCCAAAGCTTTTAATGTCAATGCTTCTTTAATACGCTTTTGGGACAGCGAATTTGATATTCTAAAACCTAAAAAAAATGCGAAAGGAAACAGAATGTTCACGCCTGAAGATATTACCAACCTGCAATTAATTTACCATTTAGTAAAAGAAAGAGGTTTTACACTTGAAGGAGCCAAAATACACTTAAAAGAAGGTCAGAAGAAAACGTTAGATAAATTCGAAATAATACGTAAATTAGAGTCGATAAAAACGCAATTGAACGACATCAAAAACGAATTGTAATTAAAACTAGAAATAAACTTAAATCAAAACAAATATGAAAAAGTGGTTAATCCCTGTAGGAATTATTATAGCACTTATTGCTATCATCGCATTTTGGTCGATTGGTATTAAAAATACTGCTTTGCAACACAGCCAAGCTGTAAATAAAGAATGGGGAAATGTTCAAACGGCTTACCAAAGACGTAATGATCTTATCGGGAATTTAGTAAACACTGTAAAAGGTGCCGCTGATTTTGAAAAAGGAACTTTAACAGCAGTAATCGAAGCTCGTGCAAAAGCGACTTCTGTAACTATTGATCCAAGCAACGTTACACCAGAACAATTAGCAGCATTTAATCAAGCTCAAAGTGGTGTATCTTCATCATTATCAAGATTATTGGTTTCTGTTGAGCAATATCCAACTTTAAAAACAAATGAAAATTTCTTAAAGTTACAGGATGAATTAGCTAGTACTGAAAACCAAATTTTGACTGCTAGAACTCGTTTTAACGAAGCTGTACAAGTTTACAATGGTTATGTTTTAAAAATTCCAAACAACTGGTTCTTGAGCGAATACAAAGAAAAACCATACTTTGAAGCATCTACTGGAGCAGATAAACCTGTTGAAGTAAAATTCTAAACAGTAATCTAAAATCTACAATCAAAACTCTAAAATCATTTCCATGTCAAAAGTAGAAGATTTTTTAACCAAAGAAGAAGAGCAGGAAATTGTTGAAGCTATTCGTATGGCCGAAAATAATACTTCTGGCGAAATTAGAGTTCATATAGAAAAAACAACTTCTAAAGCTCATTATGATAGAGCTTTAGAAGTTTTTCATGATTTACGAATGGATGAAACTAAATTGCAAAATGGTGTTTTACTCTATTTTGCAGTTGAAGACAAAAACTTCGTGATTTGTGGCGATAAAGGAATCAATGACCTTGTTGCAAATGATTTTTGGGATTGTACCAAAGATGTAATGACCAATCATTTTAAATCCGGAAATTTTAAACAGGGTATCGTCGATGGTATTTTAAATGCCGGAGAACAACTTAAAAAATATTTCCCATCTCAGGAAGATGATATCAACGAATTATCTAACGAAATCTCAAAAGGATAAATAATGAAAAAATTCAAAAATAAAATCCCAAATACCACTAGAATTTTTCAGATTACTCTTTTGTTTATCTCATTTTTTATCAGCAATACTACTTTTGCGCAATTTGAGATTCCTAAAAAACCAAGCTTTCAGACTTCTATTTACGATTATGCAAACGTTTTAAGTTCTACAGAGAAATCTCAATTAGAAGAAAAATTAATTCGTTATTCTGATTCTACCTCTACTCAAATTGTTGTTATTACTATCGAAAGCTTAAAGGGAGAAGATATTGGTATTCTTACTCCAAAATGGGCGCAAGAATGGGGAATCGGACAAGCTAAGGAAGATAACGGAGTTTTAATTTTATTGGCTAAAGCCGAAAGAAGAATCTGGATTTCTCCAGGTTACGGACTTGAAGACCGATTAACTGCTGGTATAGGTGGAGAAATTACTCGAAATATTATCATTCCAGAATTTAAAAAAGGAAGTTATTACAATGGACTTGACAAAGGAGCCGATGCTCTTTTTGATGTTTTTAGAGGAAAATACAAAGGCGAACGCAAACAAAATAAAGGACAAGACTTTCCAATATTGCCATTTATTGTAATTGTCGTAATTATTCTAATTCTACTTTCACGAAATAAAAAAGGCGGTGGTAATTCGGGCAATAACGGCGGCGGACCAAGTCTTCTAGATGTTATAATTCTTAGTAATCTTGGAAGAAGCGGCGGTGGCGGCGGATTTGGAGGTTTCGGAGGCGGATCATCTGGCGGCGGAGGCTTCGGCGGTGGTTTTGGAGGCGGCGGATTCTCTGGAGGTGGTTCCGGAGGAAGCTGGTAATTTATTTTGCTTCTAATTTTCTTTGTTTCAGCTTTCAAGTTTAGGTTTCAATATTAAAAAATCATACATTTACACTTTACAATTTATTAATAGATGTTATCACATAAAGCAAAATACGCCCTTAAGGCCTTACTTTATTTAGCAGAACAAGACGAAAATCACATTTCTAGAACAGTAGAAATTGCTGATGGCGCCAACATTCCTAAAAAGTTTTTAGAGCAGATTCTTTTAGATCTAAAACGAGGACGTTTTGTGAGTAGTAAGCAGGGAAAATTTGGCGGATATTATCTAATTAAATCCAAAAATGACATCACTTTGGCAGAAATTCACCGATTATTTGACGGTGCAATTGCACTTTTGCCATGCGCTTCCTTAAATTTTTACGAGCCTTGCTCTGATTGTAAAACCGAGTCTGAATGCAGTCTACGTCACGGTTTAATGCTTATTAGAGACAAAACTTTGAAGGCCATGGAAGGTATCACAATCGCTTCATTAGTGAAGAAATAAAAAAATATTTCCTAAAGTCTAGTAAATCGATAGAATTAATTATATATTTGCCAAAAATAATTAACTAATCATTTACAAAATTTTAACTCATGAAAGTACATTCTAGTAAATCAGGTGGAAAAAATCTTTTGCAAAAAAACTATAATTATAAATTCACAACTGTGAATACCACTTCATTTATGATGTGTATGTGTTGGTAAAAAAAATTTAATTTTAAATTCTACTAATCACATATACTTAATATAAAAATGAAAACATCAATACAAAATATCTTTACAATATTATTCTTTTTAACTTTCTCTATTTCATTCGCTCAAAACATTGAAGGTGTAGTTACAACAAGTGAAAACATACCTTTAGAAGCTGTAAACGTAGTAATTAAAGGAACAACTCATAGCGCTGTTACAGACAATAGCGGTAAATTCGTAATAGACTCTGAAGGGAGATTACCACTAACTCTTTTAATTCAGTATGTTGGATATAAAACAACTGAACTTGATTTAACTGCAATTCCTGCAAATCCAATTCAGGTTGCTCTTAAAGAAGAAAACGAGCTTATTGAAGTTGTGGTTTCTTCAAGAAGAAGAATCGAAAAAGTTCAGGATGTACCAATTGCCATTTCTGTAATTACTGGAAAACAGGCAGAACAAACTGGAGCTTTCAATGTGAATCGTATTAAAGAATTAGTTCCTTCAGTTCAATTATATTCTTCAAATCCAAGAAATACTGGTATCAACATCAGAAGTTTAGGTTCTCCGTTCGGATTGACAAATGACGGAATTGATCCAGGAGTTGGTTTTTATGTAGACGGTGTTTATTATGCACGTCCAGCGGCAACTACTTTAGACTTTATCGATGTAGAACAGATTGAGGTTTTACGTGGCCCTCAAGGTTCTTTATTTGGAAAAAACACCACTTCGGGAGCATTCAATATTACTACTCGTAAACCAAGCTTTAATTCTGGTGCTGATTTTGAAGTGAGTTACGGAAATTATAATTTCTTGCAAGCCAAAGCTTCTATTACTGGTGCACTTGGCAGTAAAGTTGCTGGTAGAATATCTTTTTCTGGTACACAACGCGACGGTTTAATTGATAACGTTGCAACAGGAAGACCTACAAATACACTAAACAATCAAGGAATTAGAGGTCAATTACTTTGGACTCCAACTGTAAATACTAATGTAATATTTGCTGCTGATATCACAACACAACGTCCAGACGGATATGCGCAGGTTGTGGCTGGTGTCGCTCCAACTCAAAGAGCTGCTTACAGACAATTTGATGCTATTATTGCCGATTTAAACTATCAGCTTCCGAGCTTGAATGCTTTTGACCGCAAAATCGATCATGATACTCCTTGGCGCTCTAATCAGGATATGGGAGGTTTCTCTTTAAATATTGACACCAAAATTGGCGGCGGAACACTTACTTCTACAACTGCATGGCGTTTCTGGAACTGGGATCCATCAAATGATAGAGATTTTACAGGATTACAAGTATTAGCTAAATCTCAAAACCCAACAAGACAAACACAAATTACACAAGAAGTTCGTTACGCAGGACAAATTACTTCGAAAATTAGTGGTGTTGCAGGAGTATTCTTTATTGATCAAACTTCACAAACTGATGGAACTGAAGAATCTGGAAATGCACAATGGAGATTTGCCCAAAGTTCAACAAGCAATTTATGGAAAACCCCAGGTCTTTTTGAAGGATACGGAATTAAAACTGATGCAAACATTAGAGCTTCTAGTGCTGCAGTATTTGGTCAGATTGATTGGGCAATTACTGATCGTCTTCATATTTTACCAGGTTTACGTTATAATTTTGACAAAAAAGATGCCCACTATTCTCGTACTACTTATGGAGGCTTACAAACAACAGATCCAGCATTACTTGCTTTGAAAAAACAAGTATATTCAGATCAAGCATTCGATTCGAGTACAGATAACACAGATTTTTCAGGAAATATTACTGCTAATTTTAAAGCAACTGACAAAATCAATATTTATGGAACTTTTGCTAAAAGTTACAAACCAGTTGGTGTAAACGTAGCTGGACTTCCAACAAATTCTGCAGGTCAGCCATTAACGGAGCTTGCTGTAATTAAACCAGAAAAAGTATATCATTATGAAGCGGGAATAAAAACCTCTCCATTCAAAAATTCAATTTTTAATTTAACATTCTTCAATACTGAAATTAAAGATTTTCAAACTAACGTTCAGGCAGCCGAATTGGGTGTAAATCGTGGCTATCTTGCAAATGCAGATAAAGTACGTGTGAGAGGTGCTGAATTAGATGCCAGTTTTGTGATCAACTCTCATTTAACAATTAATGGTGCTGCTACTTATACAGATGGTAAATATGTAAAATTTACAAATGCACCACTTCCTCTAGAAGAAACAGGAAAAACTGTTGACGGAGTTCAAGTAGCTTACAAAGATGTTTCAGGAACTGATCTTCCGGGTGTTTCAAGATGGGCAGGATCTTTGGGAGGCGAACTTTCTGATAATGCAAGATTCTTTGGAAATGCAGGAAAAATTTTCTTAGCAGTTGATTCTTATGCACGCTCTGAATTTTCATCAAGTCCGTCTGCTTCTAAATATTTAGTGGTTCAGGGTTATGTTATATTTAATGCTCGTTTAGGTTTCCGTGCTACAGATGGCTTATCTGTTCACTTTTGGGGACGTAACCTTTTAAATAAAGATTATTATGAACAATTATTACCAGCAGGTGGAAATACTGGACAATATGCCGGAGTTTTAGGAGATCAGAGGACTTACGGAATTACATTGAAATACAGTTTATAACCTTAAATTTAAAACTAAAAACTAAAGTAACGAGATACTTAATAGTATCTCGTTTTTTTATACAAAAAACTGAAACTGTTATTATAAAAACTTTTAAAGGCAATTATTTTGCTCTTAAACATTGAAATTTACTGTCATTTTGAGTAAATGATTCTTCTTTTTATCTGGAGATCCATTAGTATTAATAAGAATAAATCAAGTATTAAATGCAGCAATATTACAATTTTACGGCATCATCTACTGAGATTTCATACGATCCTTATTGGTATGAAAGACCTAACATTACCCTAAATGCCTCTATTGGCATATTTCTTTTAGTTTTGGGATTTTTGATATTATCTTTCAAAGAAGCAATCTACATTTCTGCTATTCTAATTTCTCTCCTATTTATTAACATCTACTATTTCTCGAAAATTAAAAATAGAACACGATTTGTTTTTAATAAAACAGACGATATGTTTTATAAAACTACTCCATTTGGTAAAAAGAAAATGATTAAACTGAGTGCTATTTCAGACATTTCTACCAAATCAAAATTAAAAAGTTTCTACTATATTCTGTACTCCAAAAATAATGATGTCATCAAAAAGATTCGATTAACTGCTAATATAAAAAACAAAAATCAAAACAATCCAGAGGTTCGTTTTTTAGAAATGGAAATAATCCCAAAGCTTGAATCATTTTTAGACTTAGACAAAAAAACTTTACTGTTTTTTAATTCAGAAAATTGCGCTCCTATTTAACACCTCTCAAAAGAATCACAAAATCAACAAAAAAACACAAGAAAAAAATAAATGCAATCGTGATTCATATATTACTCTTTACATATATTCGCAGCTTCAATTTAGGATTTGAATGAAGATTTTGAGATTACTATTTATTTTAAGCTTTACTAGTTTTGTTTTGTCGGCGCAAAATGTAAAGAAAACAGATCAGCAAACACTGACCTGGATTCGGTATTACAACATCTTTCCCTTAAGCGAAAAGTGGGCTATTCATTCCGAATTTGACAATCG
This sequence comes from Flavobacterium sp., assembly GCF_036405015.1. Lineage (GTDB taxonomy): Bacteria > Bacteroidota > Bacteroidia > Flavobacteriales > Flavobacteriaceae > Flavobacterium. Next base: position 15,488 of record NZ_DASWYK010000083.1, read on the forward strand.
AAGTTTTGTCAATCCCATTCACGAAAACCTTTTTGTCATAAGATCTCAGGCTCGTTATAGAGCAACCAAGTTAATGGATTTTGGTGCTGGAATTGCTTATTTTAATGTGAATACTCAAAATCCTAACGTCGATCCTGATTATTCTGTTCCTGAATATCGTGCACAACAGGACATGACACTTATCAATGATATTGCTAAAATTACCTTTCATAATCGTTTTCAATTAGAAGAGCGTTTTATACAAAAAGCAGATAAAAACGGGCTTCTTAATGATTTTTCATTTGCATATCGATTTAGGTATCGTTTGCAATCTATGTTTACACTTTGGGAGAAAGAAAAACAAAGTATCAAAGGAACTATTTCTGATGAAGTTTTATTCAATTACGGAAAAGACAATCGCAGAAATACTTTTGATCAAAACCGATTTTACGTAGCCTTACGCTATCATTTTAATCCTAATATTGGTGTAGAATTGGGTTATTTAAAGAACTTTCAAAGACGTTCCAGTGGCGTAGATTTTTACGATCGTGATATTATCCGACTTACGGTTTATCATAGAATTAATCGTAAGTTTTAGATTTTAGATTTTCTAATAAAAAAACCGGCAAATCAAAATTGATTTGCCGGTTTTTTATTCTTTGTCCCTTTGTCTCTCTGGGCCTTTGTCCCTCAAGAACTACGCTCCTCTCTGCTTTCTTCCTTTTTTGCTATCTGCAAAATTTCCAATTTTATAAGCCAAAGAAAACATCACATATCTTTTTAAAACTGTATTCTCTTCATCACGAATCGATGTTGACGAAATAGTTCTAGTTGCACTTTGGTTTTGATTTAAGACATCATATACTTTCACTTTTGCATATAGTTTTTTGTCTAGGAAACCATAAGATAAACTTGTATTCCAAAGAAAGAAATCTTTCTTAAAATCACCTGAAATATTTGAATTATAAGTGTATCCAAAATCATTTCCGAAAATCAAATTGGCTGGCCAATAAGAAGTGGTCTGCATATTAATTCTATGAATTACATTTGAAGTTGCATCTCTTGAAAAGTTTTCATATTTCGTTTCGTTGTATGACATACTATAAGACGGAGCAATCGAAAGCACTTCTCCATAATCATAAGACATATAAACACTCGGTGTTACAACGATAGATTTTGCATTGTATAGAACGGCATTGGTAAATCCTTTATCAAAATTGTAATTACCGCTTAAACGAAGACCATATCTTAAGGTATGTGCATCTTTTTTAATCTGCTGATTCCAGTTCCCGCCCATAGACATCGAATAAGTTCCCGAAATATTCACATAAGTCGTATTTCTTTTTCCGCTATCGTCATAAATAGAAGTCGAAACGATATCATTATTATAATAATCTCCTCTAAGATAAACGCTGTAACCGGAACGTGATCTAAAATCAAAATTTTTGAAATCAATTCCTGCACTATTTTTCTCAACAGGATTTAAGTCAGGATTTCCAATTACACTATTCAGCGGATTATTTAAATTTGCGACAGGCATTAATTGGTTTGCAGACGGAAGCGCATTTGAATAGTCATATTTAAACGTCAAATTTTTTGAACGATCAAACTTGTATCGAAGTTGTGCATTTCCAAAAGGAAGTATGTATCTTTTATTCAAATCTGTTGCTTGATTTAAATACAAAGAATGGTTATCAAACTCTACAATTGAAGTTCTGGAATTCAAATTAAGTGTAAATTTATTCTTCTGCAATGTAATTCCAACCTTTGGAGAAATCGAATTCTGCTTCGATGAAGTAAAATTTGTCAACGATGTATTTAAATTAGAATACCGATCTGTTGATTCATCAAAATCAAATGTTTTTTGATCGTTATCTGAATTCTGCCAGTTTAAATCAGTCCCAAAACGTACACGAAGCGAATCTGTAATTGGCTCAGTATATTCAATATCAAAAGCGTAAGAATTGCTTTTTGAATTATTTTTTGCGTTTTGATTTCTTTCATCATTCGGTTTTCCATCTTGATGAAAAATAGTTTCAGAAATGTTAATTCCGTTCGAATTATTTTTAGAGTTGTTATTATTAAAAACAACACTTAGATTTCGTGATTTTTTTTCAAATACTTTATTGAAGTTGATACTATTTGCAAAGTTTGTATTTGAACCTTCTGTATGAGAAGTTGATGTACTTTCGTTCAAAGGATCACCGTTTTGATCTACAGACGAAGTAAACGAAGAATTGGTATTATTCGAATTAGACTGATTTAAATTTGGAGCCACAACAAGACGCATTGTGGGATCGATTTTATATTCTAATTGAAAATTGGCATTATTTCCTGTATTTTCATTTTTACTTTTAGAATCAGATTCTGTCACAATATTTCCAGTTGGCAAAAAACTAACCTGATTCGATTTACTATCGTTTTTAGTTACAGCATTTGTAAAATTGTAACTGCTCATAAACTCCAAATCTTTTGTCCAATCATCAGAATAATTAATTCCGGCCAAAGTAGATTGTGTAATTCCTTTTCCACCACTACTCGCTCCTTGATTACCACCTCTTGCATTTCTTCCGCCACCCATATTATCAAAAACCTCATCCATAGAAAATCCAGTTGAATTGATATTATTTGAAGAAGCCAAAACACTAATTTTTTGTTTGTTTTTGAAAAAATTCATCATCAAACTGCTCTCGTAGCGCTCGTCTGAGCCATATCCGCCAAGAACTTTACCAAAATATCCTTTGTTTTTCTTTTCGTCAATGGTAATATTTATACTCGAATAATCTGAAGTAGACTCTTGTTTGGCAAGTTCTTCTTTTTTGGTTTTAAAATCAGAAACTTGTACTTTTTTAATAATATCTGCTGGAAGATTTTTAATGGCAATAGCACCATCTTTATCAAAAAATGCTTTTCCGTTGACTAAAACCTGATTGACTTCTCGCCCATTTACTGTAATTTTTCCAGAATTATCAACATCAAAACCTGGTAATTGCTTCAATAAAGTTTCCACATTCGCATCTGGACGAACCTTATACGAAGGAGCATTAAATTCTAAAGTATCTTTTTTAATAGTAATTGGCGGTGCTTCAGATTTTACAATTACTTCGTTCAGAACATTTGCATTTTCAATCATATACAATTTTCCAAAGTCTTTACTTTCTGTAAGTCCTTTTAATTCTTCAAAGTAAGTTTGATAGCCTGTATAATTTACTTTTAGGAAAACTGGTTTCTCAAACTTTTTAGTATTGATAATAAAATTTCCGTTTTTATCCGTCGTAGCATATTCAATCATAGTAGAATCTTTTACAGTGGTAAAATAAACGGTAGCAAGTTCAAGTGGAAGCTGTGTATTGATATCTATCACAGTACCTTTAACAACAATATTGTTTTGGGCATTTGCCGAATAAACAAAAAACAAAAACAATAAAAAGGAATAAAATCTGGTCATAAAATTAGGTTAGTTAGAACAATAAGACTTAAAAAAATGCAAAAGGTTTAATTGTGTTTTTCACATTTATTCAAATATAATGCCAATAAAAAATCAATCTTGTAATTATTTAAAAACCAGACATAAAAAAGTCCCCTGATTTCGGGGACTTTCATTTTATTTTTCTCTAATATAAATATCGATTGGAACTCCTGCAAAATCCCATTTCTCTCTAATTTTATTCTCCAGATATCGCTTATAAGGCTCTTTAACGTATTGAGGTAAATTAGCAAAAAATACAAATTGCGGAGTTGCGGTTGGTAACTGCATGCAATATTTAATTTTTACATATTTCCCTTTCATCGCTGGCGGCGGATAAGATTCAATTACTTTCAACATATATTCGTTGAATTTTGAAGTTGGAATTCTTTGTTTTCTATTTTCGAAAACCTGAACCGTAGCTTCAAGTGCTTTCAATAAACGTTGTTTTGTTAAAGCAGAAACGAATAAAATCGGCACATCTGTAAAAGGCATCAACTCTTTTTTGATTTTCTCTTCGTAGTCACGAGTTGACATGGTATCTTTTTCTACCAAATCCCATTTGTTTACCAAGATTACAACACCTTTACGGTTTTTCTCAGCCAACCAAAAAATACTTTGGTCTTGACCTTCAAATCCGCGTGTTGCGTCGATAACTAATATACAAATATCTGCATGCTCGATTGCTCTAACAGAACGCATTACAGAGTAAAACTCTAAATCTTCTTTTACTTTTGCTTTACGACGAATTCCCGCAGTATCTACCAAGTTAAATTCGAAACCAAAACGATCAAATTTAGTATCAATTGCATCACGTGTTGTTCCTGCAATATCAGTTACGATATAACGATCTTTACCAATTAATGCATTAATAAAACTAGATTTCCCCGCATTTGGACGACCTACAACTGCGAAACGCGGTAAATCTTCTTTAACCTCAATCTCTGGTTTTTCTGGAAAAGCTTCAATTAAAGCATCTAATAAATCTCCTGTTCCACTTCCTGAAATACTTGCGAAAGTATAATAATCACCTAAACCAAGGTTGTAAAACTCAATTGCATCTTTCTCACGCATTGCGTTATCAACCTTATTTACAGCTAATAAAACTGGTTTTGTTACTTTACGAAGCAATTTCGCAACAGTTTCATCCATTGGCGTAATCCCTTCTTCAACATCAACCACAAAAATAATAACATCGGCTTCGTCGATAGCAAGTTCTACCTGTTTACGAATTTCGCCTTCGAAAACGTCATCAGACCCTCGAACGTATCCACCTGTATCAATGACAGAAAACTCTTTTCCGTTCCACTCGCTTTTACCATAGTTTCTATCACGGGTAACCCCAGATACTGAATCTACAATAGCTTCTCTTCTTTGTATCAGCCTATTAAACAGGGTCGATTTCCCTACGTTAGGTCTTCCTACTATCGCAACAATGTTATTATTCATTTTTTTGAATTTTAGATTCTAGATTTACAATTCCAGATTTCGTTTTTGACTAAATCCCAATATATTATAAATCTAAAATGCCTTATTTAAATTTTTTGCAAAGGTAGTTAAAAAAAGTTGCTGAGCTACTAAGTTTCTAAGTACCTAAGTTTTTATATTTTTTAGTCGCAGTCCCAATCACAGTTTTCAGACTGAGACTGTAAACTGCGACTGAAAATTCTTTTTACTGATTATATCCGAAACGTTTCAACATGTTAGCGTTGCTTCTCCAGTTTTTGTTCACTTTTACGTAAAGTTCAATGTGAATTTGTTTTCCGAAGAATTTCTCTAAATCGGCACGAGCATCTGTTCCTACTTTTTTCAAAGCAGCACCTTTATGTCCGATAATGATTCCTTTTTGTGTATCACGTTCTACCATGATCACAGAGCGAATTCTGATAATATTTTCATCTTCGTGAAATTCTTCTGTTACGATTTCAACTGCATACGGAATCTCTTTGCTGTAATTCAATAAGATTTTTTCACGAATCGTTTCGTTTACAAAGAAACGTTCTGGTTTATCTGTTAATTGATCTTTTGGATAATATGCTGGAGATTCTGGCAATAATTCGATAATTCTTCCGAACACTTCTGGTACATTGAAATTCTGCAAAGCCGAAATTGGGAAAATCTCTGCATTTGGCACTTTTTCTTTCCAGAAAGAAACTTGTTGTTCTAATTGTTCTTGGTTTGAATTGTCAATTTTATTTAAAAGCAATAAAACTGGAATCTTAGCGTGAATGATTTTCTTAAAGAAATCTTCGTCTTTAAGATCTTGCTCACCGATTTCGACCATGTAGATTAAAATATCAGCATCTTCAAAAGCTGATTTTACAAAATTCATCATCGATTCCTGCATTTCGTAGGCCGGTTTGATGATTCCTGGAGTATCAGAAAGGACCAATTGAAAGTCTTCTCCATTTACAATTCCCAGAATTCTATGGCGTGTTGTTTGTGCTTTAGAGGTAATAATTGATAATCGCTCTCCAACGAAAGCGTTCATCAATGTTGATTTTCCAACATTTGGATTTCCGATAATGTTTACAAAACCTGCTTTATGTGACATTTGCATACTATTTTAGGATGCAAAGGTAGTCATATCAAGTCAATACAGAAAATAAAACATTTTTTAAAGTTTTCGTTGGATTTCTAAAAAATCGGCGTATCTTTGCACCCGAAACATCGCGGGATAGAGCAGTAGGCAGCTCGTCGGGCTCATAACCCGAAGGTCACAGGTTCGAGTCCTGTTCCCGCTAC
>NZ_DASWYK010000084.1:0-12284 GCF_036405015.1 Flavobacterium sp.
GCCTGCCATAAATAAACTTCATTTAAACCTCTCCAGATAAAGCTATTAATTTGTACATCTGCAGGAGCAGCAACATCATCATTATCTTCGCAAGACTGCAAAGAGAAAGCTAGTAAAAAAAGAAAAAGAATACTTTTTAAAGGTGTTTTCATATCATTTGGGTTTCTATAATAGAATAAACGTAAAAGTAGTATCTTTAGTTTTAGCTTCGTCAAAAAGCAGTATTTTTTTACGTACAAAAAAATATTTTAGTTTTTGTTGTAACAAACAGAATTGTGCCTCGTCTTGAATATATAAGCTAACGACTAACCATCAGATTAATGAACCAAATTGTATTTATAGAATTAATAAATCCTTTTAAAGACAAAGTTTTTCGTCTGGCAAAAAGATTGCTTACAAGCACTGAAGAAGCAGAAGATGCGACTCAGGAGGTAATGGTAAAATTATGGAACAAAAAAGAAAGCTTGGAAAGTTACAATAGCGTGGAAGCCCTAGCCATGACAATGACTAAGAATTATTGTCTGGATCAGCTAAAATCTAAAAGAGCCAGTAATCTCCAGATTGTTCATAATAATTTTACAGATCGACAACCACAACTGGACAAAAAACTAGAAGATGAAAATAGTCTGGAATGGGTTGAAAAAATTATAAACGAATTACCCGAACAAATGCAGTTGTTAATACAGCTTCGGGATATTGAACAATATGAATTTGACGAAATAGCAAAAATCGTCAACATGAATGAAACAGCAATACGAGTTGCACTTTCGAGAGCAAGAAAAAAAATTAGAGAATCAATGACCAATACACACCTTTATGGAACTAAATAAAATAGAAGATATATTAGAAAAATACTTTCAGGGAGAAACTTCTATTGCTGAAGAAAATCAATTAAAAGAATACTTTTCTTCACCAAATGTTGCGCAGCATTTGGAGCAATACAAACCGATGTTTGGATATTTCTCTCAGGCAAAAGAACAGAAATCGGCGTATGAAATTCCACTACAATCTAAAAAACGTAACGTAGCGTGGTTATCGATTGCGGCTTCGGCTGTTGTCTTGCTGGGAATTGGAACTTACTTTTTTGTGAGCGAAAAAAATGATACTACTGCAGTAGCTTCGCAAACCGAATTAGGAACTTACGATGATCCCGAAGAAGCGCTAAAAGCAACTCAAAAGGCTTTGGCATTATTATCAAACAATGTTAATGTAGGAATTGAAAGTGTACATTACATTAAAGAATACGAACAATCAAAAAACAAAATTTTTAAACAGTAATTAAATTAAAATTAAAAAAAATAATCATGAAAAATTTCATTATAACTTTAGTATTCGCCTTTGTTACCACAACTTTTTACGCACAAGGCGCTTTTGACAAATTTGATGGTCAAGATGATGTAACTTCTGTAATTGTAAACAAAAAAATGTTCGATTTAATGAGCAAAGTAAAAGTAGATGCTTCTGATAAAGAAACACAACAATACATCAATCTGATCAAAAAATTAGATTACCTAAAAGTGTTTACAACCAAAAATCCTAAAATTGAGGCCGATATGAAAGCTTCTGCGGATAAATACATTAAAACGGCAGGTCTTGAAGAATTAATGCGTGTAAACGACAGCGGTAAAAACGTCAAAATAATGGTAAAATCTGGAGCAAGCGACACACAAATCAAAGAATTATTGATGTTTGTAGATGGTGCTAAAAACGACGAAACGGTTTTATTATCTTTAACAGGTAATTTTGACCTGAACGAAATTTCAGTTTTAACAGACAAAATGAATCTTCCTGGTGGTACCGACCTAAAGAAAGCTTCTAAAGGCAAAAAATAAAATGAAAGCAACTATTTTCACCTTAGCACTTGCAGCTTTACTTACTTTAGGAAGTTGTAATTCTGAACCTTCACTGCAGAAATATTTTGTTGAGAATTCGGAGAAAAAAGATTTCATTGCTTTAGATGTTTCTCCAACGATTCTAAATGTCGATAAAACAAAATTATCAGCAGAACAAAGTGAAGCTTTAAATTCGTTTGACAAAATGAACATTCTGGCTTTCAAAGCAGACCAAAATAATCAGGCGCAGTTTGAAACAGAAAGAACAAAGGTAAAAGCGATATTAAAAGATCCAAAATATCAGGAATTAATGAAATTTGGTTCTGGCAAAGACGGCGCTTCTGTAAGTTACGTTGGTAGTGATGACAACATTAAAGAGTTTGTCATTTTTGCCAATAGAAAAGAAAACGGATTTGCCGTAGTTCGTGTTTTAGGTGAAAATATGAACCCGAACAACATTATGACTTTAATGTCTGTTTTACAAAAATCTAAAATAGACATGGAGCAGTTGAAACCTCTGGAACAAATGCTTAAAAAATAAAACATCTTACTTTTTACAATCAAGAAAAGCTCCATCTTATGGAGCTTTTCTTTTTAACAACAGAAAGATAATACGTACTAATTTAAATCTGATTTATTTCCTTGTTAACTAAAATTAGTTACATTTACGATTCAAATCTCAAAACCTAATTAAACCAGAATTAATATGATACAAAAAACTTCAAATGCCTTTGTAGCGGCATCTTGGGTAGCTCTTGGAGCAGGAACAATCGGATTTATTGTTGGACTTGCAAGAGCTGAAATGTTATTAAATGAAAAAGGCTATTATTTTACCGTTTTAATGTTCGGACTTTTCGCTGTAGTTTCATTGCAAAAAAGTGTAAGAGACCGACTTGAAAATCTTCCAGTAACCGATATGTACTACGGAATCTGTTGGTTCGGGACATTGTTATCAATTGTTCTTTTAGTTGTTGGATTATGGAATGCGACTATTCTGCCAAGCGAAAAAGGTTTCTACGCATTTGCTTTTTTATTAGCTTTATTTGGCGCCATTTCAGTGCAAAAAAATACTAGAGATAATATGAATTTTGGTCAAAAGGAATAGATTTAAAATTCATTAAAAAATAAAAAAGCTCCAATTTGCATTGGAGCTTTTCTTTTATAATAGAATCTGAGATTATTTACTCAAATACATTTTTCTTCTAGAGTACAATTCGTAGAATTGATCGTCTTTTAAGTCGTCATTAAACGTAATAAAAGATTGAAGTTTGTAATTGGTTTTTTTTACCTTTGTAAGAATGAGCAAAAATCTTTATATTATTTCAGGTTGCAATGGAGCAGGAAAAACAACTGCTTCTTTTACTATTTTACCTGAAATTTTAAATTGTAAAGAATTTGTAAATGCTGATGAAATTGCAAAAGGCTTATCGCCATTTCAACCTGAAAAAGTATCTTTTGAAGCTGGAAGAATAATGCTCAGTCGAATTAATGATCTTTTAGAGGCAAAACAAACTTTTGCTTTTGAAACTACGTTAGCAACTAAAAGTTACAAATCAAAAATTATTCAGGCCCAAAAAGAAAAGTATCATGTTACTCTTTTATTTTTCTGGCTTGAAACTGTCGAATTGGCAATTGAAAGAGTAAAAACAAGAGTAATAGAAGGAGGACATAATATTGAAACAGAAGTTATAAAACGTAGATACTTAAACGGAATTAGAAACCTATTTGAGATTTATCTTGAAATTGTAGATGAAATACTTATTTTTGATAATTCATTTGGAATTCCAGAATTAATAGCCGAAAAATCTTTTGAAACTGAGATGAAAATTTTGAACGAAATCAAATTCAATAATTTAAAAAAATATTGGAATGAAAGAATATAAAAGATCCGTAAATCAACAAAAAATAGTTGATGGAATGAGTAAAGTTTACGAAAAACTGATTGAGTTCAAAAAGAAATCAAATAGTGAATTAGTAATTCTCAAAGACAATAAAATAGTCAGAGTAAAACCTTAATAAAAAAGCTCCAATATAAATTGGAGCTTTTCTTTTATAATAGAATCTGAGATTATTTACTCAAATACATTTTTCTTCTAGAGTACAATTCATAGAATTGATCGTCTTTTAAGTCATCAATAAACAAGATACTTTCTCCTGTTGATTTCATTTCTGGTCCTAACGCTTTGTTTACGTTCGGGAATTTACTGAAAGAGAAAACCGGTTGTTTGATCGCATAACCGTTCAATTTCGGGTTGAAATCAAAGTCAGTTACTTTGTTATGACCTAACATTACTTTTGTAGCGTAGTTTACATAAGGTTCTCCATAAGCTTTTGCAATGAACGGAACTGTTCTTGAAGCTCTAGGGTTTGCCTCGATAATGTAAACTGTATCGTCTTTAATCGCAAACTGGATATTGATTAATCCAACTGTTTTTAAAGCTCTAGCAATTTTATGCGTGTGATCTTTAATTTGCTGCATTACAAATTCTCCTAAGTTGAAAGGAGGCAATGTTGCGTTACTATCTCCAGAGTGAACTCCACAAGGCTCAATGTGCTCCATAATTCCGATGATGTAAACATTTCCATCAGCATCACAGATTGCATCAGCTTCTGCTTCAATTGCTCCAGCTAAGTAGTGATCTAGTAATAATTTGTTTCCTGGAATTGCTTTCAACAAATCGATAACGTGCTCTTCAAGCTCTTTTTTGTTGATTACAATTTTCATTCCCTGACCTCCTAATACATAAGAAGGACGAATCAAAAGTGGGAAATCTAAAGTATCAGCTAATTTTGAAGCTTCATCAGCTGTTTCAGCGATTCCGAATCTTGGGAAAGGAATATGCAACTCCGTCAACAAGTCAGAGAAACGTCCTCTGTCTTCTGCTAAGTCAAGTGCATCAAAACTAGTTCCGATGATTTTCACTCCGTATTTAGAAAGTTTATCAGCTAATTTAAGTGCTGTTTGTCCTCCTAACTGAACGATAACACCTTCCGGTTTTTCATGTTGGATGATATCATAAATATGCTCCCAGAAAACTGGTTCGAAATATAATTTATCAGCAGTATCGAAATCCGTAGAAACCGTTTCAGGATTACAGTTAATCATGATCGTTTCGTAACCGCATTCTTTAGCCGCTAAAACTCCGTGTACACAAGAGTAATCAAACTCGATTCCTTGCCCGATTCTGTTTGGTCCAGAACCTAAAACAATTACTTTCTTTTTATCTGTTACGATACTTTCGTTATCTACAAAACGTTCACCGTTTGCTTTTTCGATTTCAGCCTCAAAAGTTGAGTAATAATATGGAGTCAACGCTTTAAATTCAGCCGCACAAGTATCTACTAATTTAAACACACGGTTGATTTTTTGCTCCATACGTAAAGTGTGAACTTCACTTTCTAAACAATTCATCATGTGCGCTAATTGTCTGTCAGCAAAACCTTTTTGTTTCGCTTCCAACAATAATTCTTTAGGAAGATCAGAAACTTTGTAGTTTGAAATTTCTTTCTCTAAAGTATAAAGCTCTTCGTATTGTTTTAAGAACCACATGTCGATTCTTGTAATTTCGTGAATTGTGCTCAACGGAATTCCCATTGCAATTGCATCGTAAATTACGAAAACACGATCCCAGCTTGCGTGAGTCAGTTTGTCAATGATTAATTCGTAATCTTTATATCCTTTTCCGTCAGCACCTAAACCATTTCTCTTAATCTCTAAAGATTGAGTTGCTTTGTGAAGAGCCTCTTGAAAAGAACGTCCGATTCCCATAACCTCACCTACAGATTTCATCTGAAGACCTAAAGTTCTGTCCGAACCTTCAAATTTATCGAAGTTCCAACGTGGTATTTTTACGATTACGTAATCTAAAGTTGGTTCGAAAAGAGCCGAAGTAGATTTAGTAATTTGGTTTTGTAATTCATCTAAGTTGTATCCTAAAGCTAGTTTAGAAGCAATTTTTGCAATTGGATATCCAGTCGCTTTTGATGCTAAAGCAGAAGAACGAGATACACGAGGGTTGATTTCGATAGCTACGATATCTTCTTTTTCGTCTGGCGAAACTGCGAATTGTACGTTACATCCTCCCGCAAAATTTCCGATACTTCTCATCATCAAAATTGCGTAGTCACGTAATTTCTGGAAAGTCGTATCAGATAATGTCATCGCTGGCGCTACTGTAATCGAATCTCCAGTGTGGATTCCCATTGGGTCCATGTTTTCGATAGAACAGATAATTACAACGTTATCATTTTTATCTCTTAAAAGCTCTAACTCGTACTCTTTCCATCCCATTAAAGCTTTGTCAATTAAAACTTCGTGAATTGGAGAAGCTTCAAGACCTCTTGTTAAAAGCTCGTCAAAATCTTCTTTTTTGTAAACCACAGCTGCTCCAGTTCCTCCAAGTGTAAACGAAGGACGAATTACAAGCGGGAAACCAAACTCCTGAGCAATTTCTTTTCCTTCTAAGTAAGAAGTAGCCGTTTTTGCTGGTGCAGTTGGTACATTAATTTTTTCTAAAAGCTGTTTAAATTGCTCTCTGTCTTCAGTAATATTAATTGCGTTTACATCAACACCGATTAATCTTACTCCGAAATCCTGCCAGATTCCTTTTTCCTCAGCTTCCAAACACAAGTTTAAAGCTGTTTGTCCTCCCATTGTAGGTAAAACAGCATCAATTTGTGGATGTTCCTTAAGAATTTCAATAATCGATTTTGTAGTTAATGGTTTCAAATAAATATGATCGGCCATAGATGGGTCGGTCATAATCGTCGCTGGATTTGAGTTAATCAAGATAACTTCAATTCCTTCTTCACGAATAGAACGTGCAGATTGAGATCCTGCATAATCGAATTCGCAAGCTTGACCAATAACAATAGGTCCTGAACCTATTATTAAAACGGATTTAATTGATGTGTCTTTAGGCATTTTTTATGTATTGTAGTTATATAAAGTACTTAAAAAAACTTTTCTAGTGTGCTATAAACTAGAAAGTTGAGATTTTTTTTACCGACAAGGTATAAAAAAAGGCGATACTAAAAAAGTAATCGCCTTATGTATGTTTATACAAACATTATTTTTTGTGTCTAGGCTCGCTAGAAACAGTTAATTTATGTCTTCCTTTTGCTCTTCTACGCGCTAGAACTTTTCTTCCATTCGCAGAAGCCATTCTGTCCATAAATCCGTGCTTATTTCTTCTTTTTCTTTTCGATGGTTGAAATGTTCTTTTGCTCATTGCTTTGTATCTTTAAAAATGGTATCTATTAACTCTTTATTTTGGTTTTGGATATCGTTGTTCAAAAACCGAGTGCAAATATACAAAGACTTTTTTCACTGGCAAGCACTTTTATAAAAATATTTTTAATTCCTTTTACTATCTTTGCAATCACAAATTTACATTTATTATGTTTCACAAAAATATTAAACTTATTTTGGCCGGACTTCTAGTAGTGGCGGGCATTTGGCAATTTACAGAAAGTAATATCGGAAATGGTATATTCTTGATTTTATTGTCTGCGATTCCAATTTTTCTTTATTTTAAAAACGAATTTATCCTTTTAGCCTTCCTTAAATTAAGAAAACAAGACTTTGAAGGCGCTAATAAATGGCTATCATATATCAAAAATCCTGAAGGTGCATTAGTAAGAAAACAACAAGGATACTTAAATTATTTACAAGGTATCATGTTATCTCAAACAAACATCAACCAAGCAGAGAAACATTTCAAAAAAGCAATCGAACTTGGATTATCAATGGATATGGATTTAGCTGTAGCTAAATTAAACCTTGCAGGAGTTGCCATGTCACGCAGAAGAAAACTTGAAGCGACTAATTTATTGAACGAAGCTAAGAAATTAGACAAACAAGGAATGCTGAAAGAGCAAATCTCTATGATGAAAGAACAGATGAAGAAAATCTAAACGATTTTAATTTTCAATTTTAAAAATCCCAAATTCCAAAAGAGTTTGGGATTTTTATTTGTGATTATATCACACAAATCTTTGTCAAAGTTTGAAACTTAAAATATCGACTTGAAGTTTGGAATTTGGAATTTGTTTTCTTTTGGAATTTGGTATTTCAAAAAATTAGAATTTCAATCTTCTAATATAATAGAAGGCAAGTTCTCATTCAACCATTTATATTTATTCAAAATCATGATATGAGTTCCGCCTTTTACCAAAATACATTTATCAATATATTTAATTGGAAAAACCTCATCTTGATCTCCATGAATATGAATTACATTTTCGTCAATTTTATCTCGATCCCATAAAATCACAGTTTCGACTGCCCATTGCAGGTAACCTAAATCACGAACAGCTAGGAATTTCTCATATAACTTAATTCTTTTATTCACTTTTTCTCCAAAAGAAAACTTAGCTAGTTTCTCAATATTCAAAATCAACTGCATCGGAATTAACTTGTAAGCTTTTGTCTTCTTTCCTATTTTCATTCTTCTAGGAAATTCAAGATTACTTCTAACACTCGATATAATAACAACTTTTCGAGCTTTGATATGTTTAGAAATTTCCTGCACTAGAATTCCTCCAAAAGAAACCCCAATCAAAACAGGGTTTTCATGTTGGATATTTTTACTGATTCGAAGTGCATAATCCGATAGAGATTCTTTTGGATTTGGAATCTCCCATTCTAAAAGGTGTGTTTCAAAAATAGTTTCATCCAATTTTATTCTTTCAAAAATAGACGAACTTGCTGCCAGACCCGGCATAAAATAAACTGGAATTTTACTCATAACATTTAAATGAAATTACCATTGCGATATTTATTTAAAAAAATAAAGTTACTTTTTTTAACATCATGATAATCAAATTTCAGACCTAATTATTGCAACAAGTCAAAAAAAATCAAATTAGAAACGACATCTTAAAATCTGCTTCTTTAAAAAATAATTTAATATTGAAAATCAAATGATTACCTTTGCATTCGAAATATTTTTTGGAATTAAAACCTTATAAAGAATTTTCTTTCATAAATATTCTGGATCCCAAATTCACTATTTACCGTAACCTAACAAGAAATTACTATGGAAACTTTTGTAACTATGGAAATCAAAGACAACACTTTTGCGCGCCAATTTGAAACTGTCGTACCTGAAGGAATGCTGGCAGTTGAGTATTCATTTCAAGAGAAAAAAATCTTCTTAACCAAAATCAACACACCAGACGCTTACGATAACGAAGAAGCAATTAATGCTTTACTTAAGAATGTATTGGATTTAAGTTCTGAGAAAAATTATAGAGTTGTTCCAATTCATCCCAAGATTGTTTCTTTCTTCAAAAAAAATCCTAGATACAAAGAATTACTTCCTCCAGGAATTAGAATCTAAAAATCACCAATAATTCGGAGCCACAATCCTCCAATTACCATATAGATAAAGAGCATAACCAAACCTGTTATCAGTCCTTTGACCCACCAGCTCTTTAAATCGACATATCCGCTCCCAAAGAATACGGGTGCCGGACCGTGACCATAATGCGTTAAAGTTCCGTAAAGCGAACCTATAAATCCGAGCATAAAAGCCAACAACAATCCCGGAATTCCAAGTGAAATTCCTACTCCCAATAATGCCGCGTACATAGCCGCCACATGTGCCGTTGCGCTCGCAAAAAGATAATGACTAAAGAAATAAACTAAAATAATTATAGGAAAAGCCATTTGCCAGCTTAAACCTCCTATTTGTATTTTTACCAAATCACTAAACCAAGAAATAAACCCTAATTCGTTTAACGAACTTGCCATCATTACTAAAACAGAAAACCAAACAATAGTATCCCAGGCTCCTTTTTCGGCTTTCACATCATCCCAAGTTAAAACTGAAGTTAGAAGCAAAATCACCAATCCGATGAAAGCTGTTGTTGTTGCATCGATTGAAAACAAATCACCTGTCATCCAAAGAAACAACAGAATGAAAAATGTTAAAAGCATCATCCATTCGTTTCGGGTTATCGCTCCCATCTCTTTTAATTTTTGAGCCGCAATTTGCGGAGCATCGCCTGTTTTCTTTAATTCGGGCGGATAAATTTTATATAAAACAAACGGAATCACAAAAAAAGCGCATAATCCCGGAACAATTGCCGCTACAGCCCAAGACATCCAAGTAATTTTAATTCCTAAGTTTAAAGCAAATTTTTGACACATCGGATTACTTGCAGTTCCTGTTAAAAACATAGAAGACGCAATCAAATTCATATTATAACTATTTAAAGTCAGATATGACCCCAATTTTCTATGTGTTTCTGGCTGATCTGGCATTGAACCAAAACTCATCGACATTGATTTCATAATCGGATAAATAATTCCTCCTCCTCTTGCCGTATTACTTGGAACTGCTGGCGCCAGAACCAAATCTGCTAATCCTAATCCATAAGCCAATCCTAATGAACTTTTCCCAAATATTCTAATGAATAAAAATGCGATTCTATTTCCTAAACCTGTTTTTATAAAACCTCTCGCTATAAAAAACGAAATTCCAATCAGCCAGATTACTTTATCTCCAAAGCCTTTTAGCGCCAATGTAATTGACTTACCTGGATCTCCCGGTGCCAAAACCTGTGTAAAAGCAGTTAAAGCAATTGCGATCATACACATCGTTCCCATTGGAGCTGCTTTCAGGATAATTCCTAAAATAGTTGCCACAAAAATGGCAAATAAATGCCAAGCTTCTATTACAACGCCATTTGGCGCAGGAACTAACCAAATTGCGATTCCAATCACTAATGTTATTATAGTCTGAGGGATTTTTACTTCTTTCATAAAAATAAAATTTAAGTGAATTTTATAATCGGAGCTGTAATTGAATTAAAAACAATTCATCATTATAGGCTGATGAATCTGGAACATTTCTGTCAAATCGATCGATTTCAAATCCCATTTCGATTCGGCCCAAATAGGCTTTTCCAAATTCTAAACTTATCATTGGCGTATAAGTCTGCCTTACATTTGAATTTACTTTATAACTTGGATCGAAAGTTTCATAACGGCAAGACAATTCTAAAGCAGTTAATTTTTTATAATTCACTACATATCTTAAATTAGGTAGAAAATAAACGCCTCGCATTTGATAATTGGAAACATCTCCCACCCTGCTTTCGGCTGGAAGAGAAAAATACAAATTGTGATTTGTTCCTTGTTTGTATTCAATTTGGAGATCAAAACTCATTCGCTCAGTAAGTTTAAAATCACTGGTAATATCTGCTCCAATTGCAAAAACATCTTCTTTAAATACTTTTCCGAAACCTCCATTTAAACCTAGATTTATTTTGTGTTCTTTGGACAATTCAAAAACCCATCGTGTCGAATACTGTTTTCCGTTGTCTTTATCCATTTCCACATTTTTCCCATTTCCATTTAAAACAGAAACTGCATAATTGACCGGAATTTTACCAATATCAAAAGCTCCAGTTGCCGAAGCTCCGATTTGGAAACTGGTCCATCCATTTTTCCCAAATTCATAATACTGATTCGAGAAATCAAAAGATTTAATGATATCAACCGGAACAAGTTCTTCAATACCAAATGCGGGACGAAATTGACCTCCTGTTAAAGCAATGTATTTATTAAAAGTATATTTTCCATAGGCATTTTCGAGAACTTTACCTTTGGTATCCGATTTAAAATCGGCTAAGTTGACTAAGATTACAACTTCTGTGGCTTCACTTAATTTGGTATTCAACCCCACACGCATTCTTTTAATATCAAAAGATTGCTGCGTTACATCTCCTGTAGAATGATGCATTCCTAAAACATCAACATTATCTCCAAAACTTTCGAGATATCTTGCCTGCAAAAGACCTTTAAGCTGATATTGCGGATATTTTACTTCGTTTTCTGTTTTCTCCGTTTTGCCACCTTCGTTCACATCACCCTGAGCATTCAAGCAAAATGGCATTATAAAAAAGAAAAAAGCAATTGGAACTAGTAGAATTTTACTCATAGACTTTAAATAAATAAATTATTAATTTTTCTATAACCGAACTTCTAGTTAACACGAAATGGGAGCACTAAAATAGCAAAAAAATATATTTATTGTAAAAAAAATTGCATTAAAATAGTGTTATCAATCATATCTAAAACAAAAAAAAGGGACAAGTATCAACTTGCCCCTTTTTAAGTATTTTATTAAAAATTACTTTTCTATTTCTCTCATCGAGTCCATTTTCTTGTGCGCAAGGAAACCTGCAACATCTTCAAAATGCTCTTTTACTCTTTTGTTTCCGAATTCGAAAACTTTTGTTGCCAATCCATCAAGGAAATCACGATCGTGAGAAACCAAGATTAAAGTTCCATCAAAATCACGAAGTGCATCTTTAATAATATCCTTAGTTTTCATATCCAAGTGATTCGAAGGCTCATCCAGAATCAACAAGTTTACTGGCTCCAACAATAATTTAATCATTGCCAAACGTGTTTTCTCTCCTCCAGATAATACTTTTACT
>NZ_DASWYK010000085.1:0-8369 GCF_036405015.1 Flavobacterium sp.
TTGCGTTTGAATTTAATTTGATTGATAGCCGAAATATTGGTGATTTCGGGAGGTGAAATTCCAGCTTTTTCAGATATACTGCCAGATTGTTTATTGAAAGTTGACAAAACGCATTTTTTAGAAATGTAAAAGTACAGAAAACAAAAACAGTTTCAAAAAGTTAGTTTGCCACGAATTACACGAATTACCACTAATTTGTTATTCTCACAATGAGTAAAAATAAGTTTGCCACGAATTCACGAATTTTCTTTTGAAAAACTATATCTGATATTATTATTCAAATTAATTCGAAAAAATAATCGCAAAGATTTTAAAAAGAAAATTCGTGAATTACTTCGCCTGTTCGCTGTCGCTCGAGTCGTGGCTAAAAAAAAACTTAGAATCCTAGCAGCTTTTTTTAATATCCTGCTGTAAATCTAACTTGGTGGTGTTTTGGATTTTCTGTTTCATCAGCGATAACAACTGCTAAATCTTCTACAGATAAAATACTTCTTTGTTCGTCATTGAAAACAGGGTTTTCTAAGCCTAAACGGTATTTTCCGGTTCTTCCTGTTTTAGTTCCAGCATGCATTTCAAAAGCAGGACTAAAGAATGCCCAATCTAAATCTTTTTCTTCTTTGATGATATTTAAATAATGTCTTGCCGCGTTTGCACCTGGGAAAATTTCTTTTGGGAAATCTGGAGTGTCAACCGCTTGTAAGTCTGGTGCAACGTATAAACTTCCCGCACCACCAATAGTGATAAAACGTTTTACTCCCGATTTTTTAACCGCTTTCTGAATCGCTTTAGAGCCAGCTAAAAAGTCATCATAAATATTTGGGTTTGTCCATCCTGGATTATAAGCATTGATTACAGCATCGTGACCTTTTAAGATTTCTGCCAAAGCATCCACATTAAAAATATCTGCAGCAACCCAAGTCGCGTTAGTTGTGTCTTTTGGAGTTCTTGCAATAGCAGTGATTTCGTGTTTTCTGTCTGCTAATTCGTTTAAAAGTGCTGAGCCAACAAATCCTGTAGCTCCAATAAGTGCGATTTTCATAATATATAAATTTATTTAGTAATAAAAAATGTTACAGTTTTGATTAAAAAAATAGTTTTAAAATTGATTCGAAAAATCTTCCAATGAAATTCCTTCCAACTGCGCGCTGACTTTCTGATTCATTTCGCTATATAAATTCTCCAAATGCTGATTGATGTTTTTTCCAACAGGACATTCAGGATTCGGCTGATTTTTAGCAAAACCTAAACCAATCGTTTCAAAGGTCATTTCGAATATTTGTTTTAAAGTCAGTTCAGCGGCGTTTACTGCCAATTTGGTACCACCATTTTTTCCTTCTTTACTTTCTACAATATGATGTGCTTTTAAGTTGGCAATTTCTTTACGAACCAAAACAGGATTAAGATTAATACTTCCCGCAATAAACTCCGATGATAAATAATCATTTGGGAACTTATGGAGCAAAGTAAGAATGTGAATCGTTATGGCAAATTTACCTGAAATCATACTGTAATAAAATATGTTACAAATTTACGTGTTTTTGTAACACAAAATACTAATTTAACTATTTTTTTTGAAATGAGCGAGTAGTAATTAGTGAAAAGTGATTGGTAATTAGTTGTTTACGAGTTTTTTTAAAATGAAGTTTTTCGATTTTAGAAATAAATTTGAGTGGGTTATTTATTAAATGTTACATGTTTAACAAAAGAAAAACAGTAGTTACGATTCAGTAAAAAAGCCAATTACTAATCACTTTTAGTTAATCACTAAATTAGAAATGCCTATTTTTGTTATGATCTTATGATATGAACAACTTTATTCTAATATTTTTCTTTCTTGCACTCGGATTAATTTTACAGCGAGTAAAACAATTTCCTACTCATATTTATAAGACGCTCAATAAAATTGTTATTTATTTCTGTCTTCCAGCAATTACTTTGTATCATATTCCAAAAATAAAATGGAGCAGCGAATTGTTGTTTCCTATAGGAGCGGGCTGGATTACTTATATTTTAGCTTTTATCTTTTTTCATTTTTTAGGAAGAAGAAATGGCTGGTCGAATAAATTGATTGGCTGTTTGATTTTAACAGCGGGATTAAGCAATAGTTCATTTCTCGGTTATCCAATTATCGAAGCTTTGTTCGGAAAGAAAGGCTTAGAAACAGCAGTTTTGGTAGATCAACCAGGAACTTTTGTCGTGGTTTCTACACTTGGTGTTTTTACAGCAGCTTTTTATTCTAAAGGAAGTCCAGATGCTTTAGGAATCTTAAAAAAAATCATTTTCTTTCCACCGTTTATTATGTTTGTCATTGCTTGTTTGATGAATGTTTTTCAGGTTGATTTGAATGAAAGTATTCAATCAGGATTGTTGAAAATAGGAAGTTTAGTAACACCTTTAGCGCTACTTTCTGTTGGTCTGCAATTAACTTTTGATCGAAAAAGCCAGCATTGGAAATTCTTGAGATTAGGACTTTTCTTTAAATTGATTTTAGTTCCTTTTGTG
Source organism: Flavobacterium sp. (assembly GCF_036405015.1). Lineage (GTDB taxonomy): Bacteria > Bacteroidota > Bacteroidia > Flavobacteriales > Flavobacteriaceae > Flavobacterium. The sequence continues at coordinate 2,503 of NZ_DASWYK010000085.1, forward strand.
ATTTTTGTTCTTTATGTTTTTATTTTCAACCAGCGTTCAGAAGTTATTAAAATTACTTTGATGGAAACGGCAATGGCTCCTATGATTACAGGTGCAATTCTGGCATCAACATACGGATTAAAACCAAAATTAAGCAGTATGATGATTGGTTTCGGGATTCCGATTTCTTTTGTAACGCTTGCTTTATGGTACTTTATTCTCACTTTTATTTAGGAGTAAAATACTAATTATATCGACAAAGTAGAATTTTAACTTTTTTTAAGAAAAGGAATGTTTTCTATATGCTTTTTTTGGTTAATTTTAGAGGAACTAAAAAAAGATAAATTATGTCAACATTAAGATTAGGCGATATAGCTCCAGATTTTCATGCGCAAACTACGCAGGGACCAATTAATTTTCATGAATGGTTAGGTGATTCTTGGGGTGTTTTATTTTCGCATCCAGCAGATTTTACTCCTGTTTGTACAACTGAATTAGGAACTGTAGCCAACTATGTTCCAGAATTTAATAAAAGAAATACAAAAGTTATTGCTTTAAGCGTAGATGGTTTAGACTCACACAAAGAGTGGATTAAAGACATCAACGAAACTCAAAATACAGAAGTAAATTTCCCGATTATTGCAGATGAGGATAAAAAAGTGGCTAATCTTTATGATATGCTCCATCCAAATGCAAGTGACAAATTTACAGTTCGTTCTGTTTTTGTGATTGGACCAGATAAAAAAATCAAATTGACTTTAACGTATCCAGCTTCAACAGGAAGAAATTTTGACGAATTACTTCGTGTAATTGACAGTTTACAATTAACTGCAAATTATAGTGTCGCAACTCCAGCAAACTGGAAGGATGGAGAAGATGTAGTTATCGCGCCAGCAATTCCAGACAGTGATATTCCAGCAAAATTCCCAAAAGGACATACTCCGATAAAACCTTATTTGCGTTTGACACCGCAACCGAATAAATAATTTTTTTATAGGGGCAAAGGCTCAAAGTAACAAAGGGACAAAGTTAAAAAGGCTTAGATTTTTCCATTTGGAAAAATCTAAGCCTTTTATTTTTTATAAGATCTTTGAGCCTCTGACCCTTTGTTACTTTGTCCCTTTAAAAAAAAACTTATTTCACCGCCAACAAAGCCGTCATTCTTTTTTTATCTCCTACAACCCAGAGAATATCATTTTTTTCTAAGATTAGGCTCGATTCTGGATTTAAGATACGGTTTCCGTTTCGTTCTATTCCTACGACCATTCCGTCTGTTTTGGCTCTAAATTGGCCAATACTTTTTTGAATAAATTCGTCTTGTGAAACTTCCAGCTGACGTAAAACAATGTCAGTTTCTTCTATTTTTACAGGTGGTTCTGTTTCATTTTGGGTTAAGAATTTTGTGAATTCAGCAATTTGGGCATCGGTTCCAATTACGCAGATTTCATCTCCTGGAAATAAACGCTCATTTTTAGTCGGAATTGGAATTGTAACATCTCCTCTTTTAATATACGCGATATTGATTCCTAATTGCTCACGAATTTTTAGTTCCTGCAATGTCTGTCCTACCAAATTAGATTCTTTTTTAATATCAAAAAAAGACATGTGGCCATCCCAAGGCATTAGATTGGCATATCTTCTGTCTATTTTTTTGTTTTCACGATCGTTGAGGTTTTTCAAAAAGTGATTTTCAATTTTATGATATTGTTCATTTAATTTTTTCGGGAAAATCTGATACGCTCCAATAGCAATAATAAGTGCAATAAAAGCAACCAAAGGTGAGAAGAAAATATTCAATAAAAATCCAACGAAGAATAATCCAAGACTCATTCTAATTAAAATAAGCATTAATAATGCGCCACGGTATTTGCGTTCTTCCCAAAGTGTTTCTACTTCATCAACTTTAACGCGACGAAGCGATAATGCCCATAAAAAAGGCGCAATAATGACTAAAGTTAACAACGCAGCCAAGGTATTTCCAAATCTAGTATCGGCTACTAAAGGCGCTACAAATTTGGAAGACAATAAAATTATTGCAGTAATAATAATAGTATGAAGAATAATTTGCGTAACCGATGAACGAAGTACAATCTGCCAAGTGCTTACCGATTTAATGGCCTGTGCATTAACACTGTATCTATTGATATTTTTAACCCATCTTTTCGGCATTTTTGATTCTAGGAATAAAGCAAAACGCTCTGAATATTTAATTAAAAACGGAGTTGTAAATGTTGTGATTGCAGAAACGGCTACAATTATAGGATATAAAAAGTCACTAGTAACTTTCAAAGTCATTCCTAAAGTCGCAATGATAAAAGAGAACTCTCCAATTTGTGCTAAACTCATTCCGGTTTGAACAGATTGTTTTAAGGGCTGTCCAGAAATTAAAGCACCAATGGAAGAACTAAATGCTTTTCCGAAAATTGTGATCAGTGTAATTAAAGCAACAGGAAGTGCATAAGTCAATAAAGTGTTCGGATTGATTAACATTCCAACTGATACAAAGAAAACGGCACCAAATAAATCTTTTACAGGCTGAATTAAATGTTCGATTTTTTCTGCCATTGTAGTTTCTGCAATAATAGAACCCATGATAAAAGCTCCAAGTGCTGGCGAGAAACCAACATTTGCAGCAAAAACGACCATCATCAAACATAATGCTAATGAAATAATCAATAACATCTCATCAGTCAAAAGATGTTTTGCTTTTTTTAAAATAGTTGGAATAATAAAGATTCCTCCCAAGAACCAAATGATTAAAAAGAAAACTAATTTTAAAACAGACTGTAATAATTCACTTCCGGAAACCTGATCACTTACCGCAATTGTTGATAATAAAACGAGCATTAAAATCGCAACAATATCTTCAACAATTAAAGCTCCAAATACAATTCCGACGAATTTTTTTCCTTTCACTCCCAATTCATCAAAAGCTCTGATAATAATGGTTGTTGAGGAAATCGAAAGTGTGGCTCCCAAGAAAATACTGTCCATTTTTCCCCAGCCCATCCATTGTCCGACGCAAAAACCAATAAATGTCATAAACATGATTTGGGTTATCGCGGTGACAGATGAAGTTCCTCCAACCTTCATTAGTTTCTTAAAGCTGAATTCGAGTCCTAAACTAAAAAGTAAAAATATAACCCCGATTTCGGCCCAAACTTCAACGCTTTTCATGTCGGTAATAGAAGGGAAAAAATCAAAATGGTTTCCAGCTAAAAATCCTGCAATCAGGTAACCTAAAACCAGAGGTTGTTTCATTTTTTTAAATAATAAAACAGCAATTCCAGCAGTCATCAGGATTAATCCCAGATCACTAATTAAAGGTTGTAAATGGTGTGTACTTTCAGCAGCGGCATTTAATGCAATCATATAAAAACGTGGTATTTTTTTAAAGGAGCTGATCCAGTTTTCATTTTCATGAAATTCACTGCATTTTTATAATTATAAATGGCTAGATAATACTGGTTTGGCTCCGAATTAAATAAAAAAAGCTATCTCGATAAAGATAGCTTTTTTTGGGAAAATATTTGGTATTTTTCTTAAATTCCTGTGTAATTACTAGGAGTTATAGCCATTAATTCTGCTCTAACTGAATCAGAAACTTCTAAAGTTGCAATGAAGTTATGAATCGCATTTTTGTCAATTGCTTCATTAGTTCTTGTTAAACCTTTTAGAGCTTCGTATGGATTTGGATATGCTTCACGACGTAAGATTGTCTGAATTGCTTCTGCTACAACTGCCCAGTTTTTCTCTAAATCTTCAGCAAATTTACTTTCGTTTAAAAGTAATTTGTTCAAACCTTTCAAGGTAGCTTCAAAAGCAATAATAGTATGTCCAAACGGAACACCAACATTACGCAAAACAGTACTATCAGTTAAATCACGCTGTAATCTTGAGATTGGTAATTTAGCTGCTAAATGTTCTAAAATAGCGTTTGCAATTCCTAAGTTTCCTTCTGAGTTTTCAAAATCAATTGGATTTACTTTATGTGGCATTGCAGAAGAACCAATTTCTCCAGCTTTGATTTTTTGTTTGAAATAATCCATAGAAACATACGTCCAGATATCACGATCTAAATCGATAATAATGGTGTTGATTCTTTTTAAAGCATCAAAGAATGCAGCAAAATGATCGTAATGCTCAATTTGAGTTGTTGGGAAAGAATGCTGTAAACCAAGATCAGTTTCAACAAATTTATTTCCAAATTGTTTCCAGTCAATTTGTGGGTATGCTACGTGATGTGCATTGAAGTTTCCAGTTGCACCACCAAATTTAGCTGCAAACGGAATATTGAACAACAAACGCATTTGCTCTTCTAAACGCTCAACAAATACCAAAATCTCTTTTCCTAAACGAGTCGGAGAGGCTGGTTGTCCGTGCGTACGCGCCAACATCGGAATATCTTTCCATTCAACGCTTAATTCTTTTAATTTTGAAATTACTGAAATTAAAGTTGGCATGTAGACTTGCTCAAACGCTTCTTTTGTAGAAAGCGGAATCGCAGTATTGTTAATATCCTGAGATGTTAATCCGAAGTGAATGAACTCTTTGTATTGCGATAATCCTAATTTTTCAAAAGCATCTTTAATGAAGTATTCAACCGCTTTTACGTCGTGGTTGGTTACTTTCTCCGTTTCTTTAATCCAAAGTGCATCTTCAGTTGAGAAGTTTTTGTAGATGTTTCTTAAACTTTCAAATAAAGTAGCATCAATACCTTGTAATTGTGGTAATGGAATTTGGCATAAAGCAATGAAGTATTCCACTTCAACTAAAACACGATATTTTATTAAAGCTTCTTCAGAGAAAAAAGGGGCTAAATTTTGAGTTTTATTTCTATATCGTCCATCAATTGGAGATATAGCATTCAATTCGTTTAGAGTAGTCATTGTTATGTTGTTTTTTCGAAAGGTGCAAATATAAACAGAATTTGGCGATTACAGGCAATTAAAACACGCATTTGTGCATTCAAAATGAATTTAATCTCGCTCTTAAATCGGCAACTCCTTCAGATGCGAATTTGGCAATCGTTTCTACTTTGTTTCTAATATTTGGAATTGAAATGGGTTTTGGATCAATATAAAAAACTGGAGTTGTACTTGGAACGTAAGCAACCAAACCAGCTGCTGGATAAACCTGAAGCGAAGTTCCGATTACAGCAAAATAATCTGCTGTTTCAGTAATGTCACTTGCTTCTTCTAATGCAGGAACTTCTTCGCCAAACCAAACAATATGCGGACGTAATTGATGACCGTTTGTGTCTAAATCTCCCGTAAATAAATCTTCAGTCCAATCTAAAATTAGATTTTTGTTTTGTGTGCTTCGAACTTTTAATAATTCGCCATGCAAATGTAAAACGTTTGTACTTCCGGCGCGTTCATGTAAATCGTCAACGTTTTGAGTAATGATTTGCACATCAAAATCTTTTTCCAATTCAGCCAAAATGATATGTCCAAGATTTGGTTTTACTTCCTTTAATTGCTGGCGTCGTTTATTATAAAAGTCTAAAACTAATTCCTGATTTTTGTGCCATCCTTCTGGCGTAGCAACTTCCATTACATCATGGCCTTCCCATAAACCATCACTGTCACGAAAAGTTTTGATTCCGCTTTCTGCGCTGATTCCAGCTCCAGTCAAGACTACAAGTTTCTTTTTCATTTTTTGTAGAGATTTTTTTGATTCTCATTCAAAGATAAGGAAATGAGAGGTTTTTAAAATGAAATAGTTATTTTCGCAAATTAAATTTAAAAAAGGCGAAAAGCTTGCAATTAGCAATAAATAAAATAAAAATGATTGATTTAGATTACCTCGCATTCTTAGAAAACATATTAACTGAAAATAGAAAAGCTAATTTTTTAAAAGTACTAGAGAATAGAACAAAACATTTT
>NZ_DASWYK010000086.1:0-32531 GCF_036405015.1 Flavobacterium sp.
TTAATTTTCCAGCTAAAATGTTTAATTACGGAAAACCGTAAAGAAAAATAAAAGCAGTTTAGTATGTTTGAAATTTCCTTTCAAATAAATTTAAAATAACCATAGAAAATCCATTAACAAATAACAGTCATTATGGAAGATATTACAACAGAAATTATTTTAAAAGTTTTAGGTATTGTCGCACTCATTATAGGAGGTGGGGCACTATATTCAAAAATCAAAAAAAGAAGTTCGGTTCAAAAAGATATTACAATTACTGGAAATCAGAACAAAATTATTGGCGGTGATGATAAATCAACTAGTTAAATATGTTTTCTAAAGACACTCAGAAAGATATCAAAATTGATGGAGATAACAATAAAATAGTTAAGGGAAATAATACCGAAAATCATTTTCATGGTCCCACCAGTAAATTGTCAAACTTATTCGCATGTTTAAAAACACAATTTGAAAATCAAGATAACGAAGAAGAGATTAGAGATATTTCTGATAGTTTAAGTAGATACTTAAATCCTAAGGATACACTTGGTTTGGAAAAAAAACTTGAGTTGCAAGGGAAAGAACATTTTGAAGAAGACTTCAGTGAACTTAAGCAACTTTTTTCTAAAAAGCTTCATTTATACAGAAATTATGAACCGGCAAGAGAAATATTTACTTTTTTATTGGCAATAATTCTTGAAAAATACAGAAATGTTATAAAGCCATTAATTCGCGACAATGCAACAGAAAAAGAAATTCTACAAAACATCTCGGAAAAAATCATTGATCCAATAAATAGTCTAATTCAAAGCGAAGGATGTGACGACATTATGGGGCTTAATTCAGAAATAATTGAGGGAATGTATCATTATTTGACAGGAAACTGCCATATAAACTGGGTATTATGATTGTATATCAACCATCTTTTGACTTATATCATTCCATATATAGAATGATAAACATTTTAGGACATTTTAAGTATGGAGATTCCATAGAAATTGATCGACTAAGAATTTGGGATTATTATTTGTTGTATCCCAATAAACTTAAAACAATTAGTCTTAAAAAGGAAGAAAATGATATAAGACAATTAATAAATAATTTTGTCTTACGCAAACAAAATCCTTACGAACAAATATTTAATGACAGAAAAATGTTTGAAAAAATAAGGCCTTATCAAATGGGTGCATTGAAATATTTAGCTTCAATCGGATTAATTGACAAAGACTATTTAAAAAGTAATAAAATTTCTAAAATTTCAAATGAGATCCTTAAGGAGTTAAAACTTATCACAGATAAACTCAGTATACAAGAGGAAAATACTATTAGTTTATTAACAGGACATTTTTATTACATTCCATTATCTGGAAAAGATGGATTAAAAGAAAGAACAAATCTTCTAGAAAGCAAATATGATGCATAATAATCTTTTTGTAAACAAACTAGTCATTTTTACAGAAAATGGAGAAGTCGCCTATAATGAAAATTTCCATCGAGGAGTAAACATTATCAGAGGAGACAATAGCAGTGGTAAATCAACTATTTCACATTTTATTTTTTATGCTTTAGGTGGATCATTTAACGAATGGGTTAAAGAAGCCAGGAAATGTTCTGTAGTTTATATTGAAATTGAATTAAATGGAGCGACAGTTACTTTGAAAAGAGAACTAAATTTTAATGAAAAAGGTGAAGCTAATAAAAGCCAATCAATTGAGTTCTTTTGGGATACGTATGATATCGCAAAACTAAATACAGAAGGATGGCAAAAGTTTAATTATAATAAAACAACTGATAAAAAAAGTTTCTCAGATGTTTTATTTGAAAACTTAAACATTCCAGTTGTTAAAGGTGACAATAATATCACAGTGCATCAAATCCTTAGATTAATTTATATAGATCAAGATTCACCTACAAATTCCCTTTTTTTGTATGAACACTTTGATACCACTTTGACTAGAGAAACGGTTTCAGATTTACTTCTAGGCGTTTATAGTCAAGATTTATATGACAGACAGCAAGATTTAGAAAGCTCAAGAAAAGAATTTGAAGCATTAAAATCCGAAATTAACGTCATCAAAAAATTTATTCCAAAAAAAGAAGACTTAATACCAGCACATATAAAATCTCGAATAAGCAATAAAGAGATCGATATTGTAAACGTTGAGAGGAAGATATATAGTTATAAAGAAGAAAACAAACGTGTAACTTTTACAAAAAAATCACAACTTGAATTCGAAACTTTAAATCAAGAAACAATCAAGCAGCGAAGTACTGTAAAAAATATAACTAATCAGATTAGAAATTATGAGCTAGAGAATGAAGACACAAATTTCTTCATTAAAGCACTTGAAAATAATCTAATTGCAATCAAGAATTCAATTAAAACTAGAGACTTCCTTGGCAAATATTCCTTAGAAAATTGTCCTGAATGCTTAAAACCTATAAGTGTAGATGCACGAGAAGATATTTGCAGTCTTTGTAAAACGGAAATAGACAATACACAAGGAATTACCGAAGCCCGGAAGATTGAACAAGAAATATACTTCCAAATACAGGAGTCAATTAAGATAAATAACAAAAAAGAGAAAGAATTAATTGATTTAAAAGCGAAACTCGAATTTGAGAAAGGCAAACTTCACCAGATGCAGTTAAGAGTAAATCAATCACTAAATGACGTTAGAAGTTTCAGAGACGAAAAAATTGATACACTATATGAAGAAAAGGGATTTCAAGAAGGAGAATTATTGCAACTTCGGACTTTATTAGAAAATGCAGAAATATACCAGATAAAAAAATCAAGATACGACGAATTAGAATCAATAATTGAGATTTTAATTGAGAAAATTAGGCTTTTAAAGAACCAACAGGAAAACCTCAAATCGAGTATTAATAAAAGTATTGAAAAAATTGGAGTATACCTTTTAAATAATGATTTAAAAAGACAAAAAGATTTTTTTGAAGCGAAAGAATTCCATATTGATTATAGAAACAATCTTGCCTTTATCGCCGACAAGAATGCAAAATATTCGGCAAGTTCAAGTTTTTATTTAAAGAATTCGGCAAGATTTGCTATATTCTTAGCTTCATTATCAAATGACAAAATGAGATTTCCTAGATTTATTCTTTGCGACAATATGGAGGATAAGGGAATTGAATTGGCAAGAGTGCATAATTTCCAAAGAATTCTAATTAGTTATTTAAAAGCTTATGATCCTCAATCTTATCAATTAATTTACACCACATCATTTATACCTGATGAACTCAATAATACAAATTATTGTGTAGGTGATTTTTATACTGAACAAAATCCAAGTTTAAAAAACGTCTAAAATAATTGCATTTTTTTACTTGCTTTATCAAATACAATTAAGCCCTCTAAATTCCTAGTGGTTTTATGAATAAAATTACAAGTACAAAGTGGGAAAATTAATTTTACACACTGTTGAAAGATAATTTAACTAGATTAATGCGCCTTAACAAATTTATATGTACTTATCAGAACTTAAACTTTGGAATTTTAGAAAATATGGTTCAAAGACATTTGAAATCAATAAGCCCAATTTACATGTTCCTTTCGTAAGAGGACTAAATCTTTTAATTGGAGAAAACGATTCAGGTAAAACCGCTATTTTGGATGCAATCAAACTAGTTTTAAAAACTCATGCCTATGAATGGATAAAAGTTGAAGATTCCGATTTTTTTGTTGATGAAAATTATAAATCTGAAAAACTGAGAATTGAAATTCACTTTTCTGATATCTCAAACGATGAAGCAAAAAACTTCATAGAATGGTGTGGTTGGACTGAAGAAGTCATCGATGATAAAGGCAAAAAAGAAATACGACCGAAACTTATTTTAATCTATCAAGCCGAAATTAGAGACAATAGGATTGTTCCGTCAGATGTCAAAGCGGGAATGGATGGAGTTGGTCATTTATTGAATGCCGAAGCAAGAGAATATTTAAAATGTACTTACTTAAAAGCTTTGCGAGATGCAAATATAGAACTAACAGCAAAAAAAAATTCAAGGCTTTCTGAAATCTTACAAAAGCATAAATTATTTTATAAAAATAAAGGAATTCCACACCAATTTGAAACTGATTTTAAAGAAATAAACGACAAAATTGAAAATCATTTTAAAGACGATAAAATACCTAATTCCTATTACGAGCAGATTACATCTACCGTTGACGGTTATTTAGAAAAATTTATAAATGACAAAACATTTTCACTTTTCTCCTTAGGAAGTCCTGAGATTAAAAATATTCTTGAAAAGCTAAGCTTAGGAATTGTGGAGCGAAATAACCTAGGACTAGGTACGATGAACCGTCTTTTTATGGCTGCGGAATTGCTTCACTTAAAAAGAGATTGGGATGGTTTGAAACTTTGTTTGATTGAAGAGTTAGAAGCCCATCTTCATCCTCAAGCTCAAATGAAGATTATAGAGGCATTAATTGAAGAAGGTGATAATGGAATTCAATTTATCTTAACAACACACAGTCCTAATATCTCTTCAAAAGTTGACTTAAAATCGTTGATCATTTGTAAAGATAATGAAGTCTTTCCTATGGGAGAGGGTAATACCAAACTGGAAGAAAATAATTATATTTATTTAAAACGTTTTTTAGATGTTACTAAATCTAACCTCTTTTTTGCAAAAGGAGTAATAATAGTTGAAGGATGGTCGGAGGAAATTTTAATTCCTGAAATAGCAAAAAAATTAGGATATAACTTGACCAGTAAAGAGGTTTCTATTATAAATGTTGCTTCGGTTGCCTATCTCCATTTTGCAAAAATATTTCTAAGAAAAGATGAAAACAAAAAAATGAAAGTTCCTGTTTCAATAGTAACTGATTTAGACAATAGACCTGATGAGAATGGAATTTTCACTAAAGTTGAAGATTTAGATGCAGACAATCACGCCAATCTCATAACAAAATATAGTAATTTAGAAAAACTTAAAACTGATCTTGACAAAACCAATGTAACATTGGAACTTGCGCAAGAATGGACATTAGAATGGTGTCTATATAAGTCAACTACATTATCAAACTTATTTAAAGAATCTGTCTTAGAAGTACATTCCGGCACAGAAGAATTTAAAAAAAACAATACAAGTTTTAAACCAGAATTTGAATCTAAATTAATTTCAAAACTTAAAAAAGAAAAAAAGACCACGGGACTTGAGAAAGTAAAAATTGCTTCTGCTTTAGCCAGAAAAATAGAAGAATCAAAAAGTCTGATAATTGATGACACCGATCCATACATAAAATATTTAGCCAATGCAATAAAACACGCTTGCAGCCATGGAAATTGAAAAACATATTAAACATGCTCAGGCAATTTTCATTGACAATAAGGATTTTGATACTGAAAGAATTGAATTCATTAACAACCTTGAAACCTGCGACTTATTAGCTGTACCTGGAAGCGGAAAAACTACTGCTTTACTCGCTAAATTATATTGCCTATCTCAAAACTTACCATTTTCTGATAACTCAGGAATATTAATTTTATCACACACTAATCAGGCTGTTGATGAAATAGAGAACAAACTGAAAAGAGATTGTCCCAAACTTTTTGACTATCCAAATTTTTCAGGTACAGTACAGAGTTTCGTCAATAGATTTCTTGCAAATCAGGCATGTTTTGAAAAACATGGGTCATATATAAGAAAGAATGATGATGATCTGATTCATGATATAATTCTTAAAAGATTAAAGTTAAAAAAAGGAAAAGCATACTGGTTTCTACTAAATATTATAAAAGCCAAATTTAATAAAATCGAAATCTCTTATCTGGCTGGAAAGGGTTTAGAAAATGTAGATCAATATTTAAAAAAGTTAATAAATCTTAAAATAATAAATAACAAGAAAGAATTTAAGTTTGATTATGACCTAATAACAAGTTCAGACTTGTCTTTTGTTGAGCGAAAAGTTCTTTTTGATTTTAATAATTATTTAAAAGGCGAATGTGAAAATGATTCCAATTGGTTAGATGTTATAAAAACAATCAGGTATAATGAAGACAAGGACAGTTTCAGTTCAATTAAATTTAAAAATGATTTAAAAATCATCACTGACTCTGGAAAAGAACTTAAAGAAATATTTGATGAACTGAGAATCAATGGTAATTTGAGATATTACGACTCTTTTCAATTAGGCAGTGTATTCTTAAAAGAAAATCCAGTAGCAAAGGAAATTCTTCAAAAAAGGTTCAAATATGTTTTTATAGATGAAATGCAAGATTTGGAAGAACTGCAGATTAAAATTATTGACGATATTTTCTTAAGTAATGGGGCTAAAACAATTATTCAGCGAATAGGAGATATAAATCAATCCATTTATAGTGGTGGAAAAGAAGTAAAAGTGGAATGCGATTGGAAACCACGAAATGTAAAATATTTAAATAATTCATACCGTTTAACAAAAGAGACAGCAAGCTTGGTTAATGGTTTTACATTAGACCCGCAAATAGATGAAAATCTTAACGCTCGTTTTGTCGTTAAAGGCCTAAATATTCTTCAAAAAAAGATAAAACCTCATTTAATACTATTTGATAAAAATACTACTGGTGAAGAGATTCATAAAAAGTTTGAGAATTTAATATATGAACACAAGTTAAATGAAGATGTAAAAAATTTAAAAAATGGTTTTAAAATTATTGGATGGAGCACTATTTGGAAAGAAGATGAAAATGGTACAGATAAGATCCGCTTGAAAGACTTATTTATTAATTACTCAAAAGAAAGCAGAGCAAAAAAGGAAAATTTTGACTGCTTAAAGAAGCATTTACACTTGTTTGATCAAAACAAACAAACATTAGAGTCTGCAAGAAAGTCTATTTTAAATGCACTTGTTAGAATTTTAAGTATTGAATCAATACATAAGGATAAGTTAACTTTCCGATATTACAGGAAAAGCACCTTAATGGAGTTTATCAAAAACAAAGGAGAAAAGGAATATGATGATTTCAAACAAAAGATTTTTATCTGGTCTTTTAACTTAGCCACAAAAAAGGACTATAAAAACGTTTACGATGAGTTAAGATTATTTATAGAAAGCGAATTTATAAAATGGAATTGGAACGATGATGAAAATTATAATTCCAGAACAATCGAAAAATCAAAGGATTTTATTGAAAGCAAGCACTATGAATTTAGTCAAATAAAATTAGATACATCAGGAATTATTAAGGAAAAAAAAGATTTCGAAATAGAAATAAATTCAGTTCATTCGGTAAAAGGACAAACACACTGTGCAACAATGTATATAGAAACTGCTTATAAAACTCCTGTTTATGAAACAAATAAATTATTCAGACAAACTAAAAAGAATCCACTTTTCTTTATAAATCATGATTGTAATAAACCAACGGGTAAAGAAGCATTGAAAATGATGTATGTTGGATTTTCCCGCCCGACACACTTATTATGTTTTGCAGTTTTAGAAGAAAATGTAAAAAAAGATTTAGACGAGTTAGCAAGGTGCGGTTGGAAAATTGAGTATGATTTAATTAATAAAAATTAATTTATGGGCCATAATTTTAATTTAAATAAGCAGTCATTACAAAAAATTGATAATCTGCTACCAAGATTAAAACATTCTGTTTCTTCTTCAAAAATTATCAATTGGCTAGAAAACTTTGATGATGATAGAGAGATGGAATTAGCCCTAGATTTATTGAGTGTTTATGAATATATTCCTTTCAACGAATTTATGTTTCGTTTAAATGATCTGTTAAAAGAATTATTTAAAAAAATTCCAAAAGGAGATAAAATTATTGTTTTTCCTTATGGAAAAGTCGGCAAGAGTGCAACTTTAGTAACATATCCATTGAAGAATACAGATGCGTTTAAAAGTAGAAAAGATGATATCTTGATGACACATGATTATGAAAATGTAAAAAATCCAACATTATATAAACATATTATTTTTATCGATGATTTTATTGGTAGCGGTAAAACTTTCTGCAAAGAATTTTCAAAACCAGATTATATTCAACAATGGATAAAGCATAATAAAATCGATAATGTATATATTCTTTCATCAATAATGATGGTAGAAGGCCAAGATTATATTTTAGATCGTTTTCCTGAAATAAAAATTGTTTCTGAAGAAAGGAATAAAATTTTCGACACCTCTTTGTCTCCTTTAAAAATTCTAGGCACTTTAAAAGAGATTAAGAGAATAAATTCAAAACATGGCAAAAAAATACCCGTTTCAGGTTCACATCCCTTTTATGCACATTTAGGATATGATAATAGTGAATCTTTAATATCTTTTTTTCACTGCACACCTAATAATACCTTGCCAATTCTATGGGGCAAAAGTTCAAAATGGAATCCACTCTTTCCTCGGATGGCTAATATAAGAATGGATGAAGCAAGAGAATTTAAAAAAGAGATTGCATTTTATATAGGTATTTGCAATAGGTTAGGGATAGATATTTTGACTGGAAAATCCATTATTGAAGTCATTAAAGGTAAATATGTTAGAAAGAAAAAAAATAATAATAAACAGGATCATTCTATCGTAGCTCTCCTTCAATTAAAGAGTCTTGGACATGACAATCTCATTATTTGTCATTTACTAGGACTATCAAGAGAAGAATTAAGAAAAGTGTATATTGAAGCTAAATACAAAGGCCTGGTGAAAACTAAGTATGATTTAAGCACAAAAGGCATTCAGTTTTTAAAAGATCTAAAATCAAAAACTCAAAAAGAAAATTTCAGAAAAGAGACAGATCAAAATTTGGCTATAAAAGAAGAAATATTATATTTACCACAAATGCTCGATGGATTGACGTAATTTTTTTAGCAAATAACCTTCTAGGTTTTCTCGGTGTAGTTCGCCGAGAATCATTAAAGCTACTTGATAGCATAACATAGCAACAGTCTTAGTAATCAAATTTTGTCATCGATAAATCCAGTAGGTTTATCGATAAAGCCAAGGCTAACAAAACTTGATTAATAAGAATATTATTTAACACTCAAGAAAGAGTAAAATTATTATGTCATTTCCAATCGAGCAATTTATTAAAAAAGCGCAAGAGCAAAATAAATCTGAAAAATTTATACAAACTTGCCTTTCCTATATTAAAAAATTATCCGAGAAAGAATTGCCGGTTATTTTTTCATTGGAACATTTAGCAATACTGATAGGAGTTCAATCAGATTTCCTTCGTGTCCTAATAGGGGATTCTAAAAATGGCTTTACTGTTGATGAATACGAAAATGAATATAAATACAAAAGATATAATTATTTCAAACTAAAAAAACGTGATGGAAAATTCAGGGAAATAATGTCCCCTGCTAAAGATCTCAAGTATATTCAAAAATGGATATTAGTCAATATTTTAAGTAAATATTTACTTGCTGATAGCTGTAAAGGGTTCAGAAAGGATATTTCAATTTACGATAATGCAAAAGTACATGAACACTCAACGATAATTTTAAAAGTTGATCTTTTAAAATTTTATGACACTATTACTGAAAAAAGAGTGTATGGCCTTTTCAGATCTCTAGGGTATGTAAATAATCTTGCATACTCATTTGCGAAAATTACAACAGCACGACATAGAGAAAGTTACTGGGACGATTTCGATCAAAATTCTAAATCAATTCTTGGACAACTAGTAGAAAACAAACCTGCTATTTTGCCTCAAGGAGCTCCCACTAGTCCAATGATTTCAAACATTCTTGCTACAAAAATGGATTATAGATTTGAAGCTTTGGCAAGAAAACTAAATTGTAACTATTCAAGATATGCTGATGATTTGACTTTTTCAATCAGTATTCATGGTAAACTTCCATCATTGAAACTAATTAACAAAATTATATCTGAAGAAGGTTTTTTCATAAACAATCGAAAAACTAGATACATGAAAAGGGGTTGTAAACAATATGTTACTGGCCTTACTACTACCAACGGAATAAATATCTCAAAAGAATATCGGAAAGGAATTGCCGAGCATATTTATTACTGCAGAAAATTTGGAGTTGCCGAACATTTGGAAAGACGCAAGGCCGAGTTCCCAAAATACAATAATATTAGATTTCATGATTGGCTTTATGGACATATGTGCTTTATAAAATCAATTAATGAAAAAGCGAGCAAAAAAATGTTAGAAGATTTCAATAAAATAAATTGGTATGTGTAACAAAGCTTATAAAAAATGTAAAGAAACACGTAATATAAAACAGGTATATGTCTTTGATCTGAAAATATTGTAACTGTATATAATAACGGAGCTATTAAGCTCCGTCATCAACAAAGGAATAATACGTTTCGGGAGTAATAATGAGATGATGCATGAGTGTGATATCCATAATTTTACCTGGTTATCTGCTTATCCGCCTCGGAAGGCTTCACCTGTCCTGAGGGATGGTTATGAATCATAATCAGCGATACGGCATTTGCTTTAAGGGCTGCTGCAAAAATCAGCCTTAGGTCAACTGAAGTGCCGGCGATTCCTCCCGAGGATACTTCATAAATGCCCAATACCTTATTGGACTGGTTCAGAAGCAGGATCTTGAATTCCTCGAAAAACTCAATTGTATCGGGATTCCAGCAATGGAGCGCCAATTGGTAAACCGTTTTGGAAGATGTGATATAAGGTCTTTCAGAAGCTTTCACTTTTGTTTTGTAGATAAACTGGATTTCTGCTGCCTGATTCCAGTTTTGGAGTGTTTTCAATGTTTCCATGATTTCCAAGATTAAAGATTAATACTGGAACCTGAACCGGGAATGAGAAAGCGAGCGAAAAAAGCAACGCAATAAAGCAGGTTTTTCCGCATGCATTTATGGGGGATTTTTTTTCGGCGAACCGCCTTTCCTTCCCGAACTTTGTTTCGGAATTAAGCCTGAACACCTGAGGCAGTATCCCGCCTTTGAGTGTCTGCGCCGCGGAATTCCACAAAAAAACCGAAAACTAAGTTTCGGCTCTTTTTTCCTTTTTGTTTTTAAGGCGCTTCTTAATCTGATAGAGGTTCTTATTGAGAAGCTTTAAAATCTGCTTGTGATGCGGAGAGTTCTTGTTTTTGTCTCCCCTGCACTGCAAGATTTCAAGCGAGGGAAGCGCCACTTCTATGGTTTCCACAGGCTTGTTTTCAAATTTCGCAGAAAGGATAAGCGAGTTTCTCTTTTTGTAGTATTCGTTGGCAAATACGCAGTGGCGGAGCATATCGCCCTGCTCTAGAAAATCATGCACACTCTCCAATACGCAGATCGAGAGATTCTCCTTATTGAACTCCAATCCGAAAAACTGTTTCTTCTGCTCCTCATAGGCAAACTGCGCCTGCTGTATTTCAGCACGAAGTTCTATTATACGCTGGCGTCTCTGGATTCTGCGCTTTCTTTCCACTAGCCTGTCGTGCATCTCTTCCAAATTCTCAGGACATACCATATCGGCATTATTCAAATCCTTTTTGAACCATCTGAGCAGGAAAATATAATCTTCCCACATTGTAAAGTCCTTTACCTTGTAATTGTTTTTAATGCAGGTTTTGACTGCCTGCCAGTTCTCCCTGATATGCTGAGAGTGCGAGGTGAGATAATGGGCAAGAAAATCGGTCTGCCCAGTTTTGAGAAGCGTCTCTGCGTGGGAATCTTTCAGAAGAGCCGTAAACAATATCTGAGGCGCTATGCCGTAGAAACTGCCCTTGAAGCCGTTTCGTTTCAAAACTGAAATCGTTTTTGAACACGGATAGACCTTATAGGGATTGATGCGGTATTTTGGGGAAGCCTCAAAACTTTTCGGGCGTATTTCCAAAGGGGTGTAATATTTCCAAGCATCATACGCCTGTGAAAATACGTTTGTGCCGAGCGAGAGCGTGCGCACCTCCCCTTTTGCGTCTATCCAATGCTGCATCACTTCCTTATGGAAATAAGTCGGCAGGAAGTTCTTTTTCATATTCTTGTGAGAACAGATGATGCGCACGACCTGAAATCCCCCGCATACATCCAAAACGGCGAAGTATTCGATTTCCTTGAAATGCACCTGATTGTACTCTTGCATTTTCAGCTTTCCATTGCAATGGGCGCAGCTGATATACTTTTGGCAGGACGCTTTCTTGGCATCAGGCTTCCAGGAGTGCGTGCAGTCCAGGCAATGGAATCTCCCTCTTGAAAGCACGCCCCATTTTATGAAAATGTTCTTCTCTGCCCAAATCTGCATCTTCTGCGGTACTGGGGCAAGAGTTCCGCTAAGGGAAGTAATCTGCTTTTCGATGATGGTTTTGGGTATCATAAGTCAAAGAGTGTAAGGGTTTTGGATTTGGGTTTAGGAGCGGTAACCGCCGTTTTTGCAACGGCGGTATTCTGCGAAACCTCGGGAGCGGAAGTGAACAAATCGGCCACAGCAGGCTCTTTCACTACAACCCTGCAGTTTATGGGCTGAGGCTGTCCGATGCTGTCATCGGAGTAGTATTTGAGCGCCATGTCAAATATTTCCTGATTATCAAAGGCGCACTGCCCCGTTTTTTTGACCTCCCCGAAAATGTAATTGAGACAGCTTTCCAAGTTTTTGGACTGCTTGGCGAAGTCCTTTGCAAAGACGTCATCGGCAAGGGCGGTCTGATTGAGGTAGTTTTCTATGGCGGTCTTGAAGTTTTCTGAAGCTTTCATAAGGAATGATTTAAGATTGTACAAGAAGATTATTCAAAAGAGGTTCTGTAGATGTCATAACAGTACTCCTCAAAACAGAGCCAGCACATAAAGGTGTAGTGAGGCAGACTGTATCTGTCTTTTACCGCTTCCCCTAGGGAGTCTTCGATTTCTTTTCTGATGTCTTCCAAATCATCCAAATGTTCTATATAGAATCTTTTGCAGTCGGCGTGATAGATAAACTGGGATATCATACCGCTGATGCATCCGCTTCTCTGCATGTCTTCAAGGAATGCTTTCAGCTTTTCTTTTTTTGTTCCGTCATAGGACTGCATTTCAGAAAGGATTATCTTTTTGAATGCATCGTGAAGGTCATACTCGGCGTATATTGATTTTTCCAAGGCTTTCATAACTCGTTTCTTTAGGCTTATACATTTAATCGGATTAAAATGGCAGGTCGTCAGGCTGCTCCTTTCTGTTCTTTTTCGCAGGGGCTGACTGCTCCTGCAGGGCTTGCGCATCTGAGACAAACACCAGTATTTTGATGCTGCTTGTATGAAAAGTAAGGCTCGCTACAGCTTTGCCCTCAGAATTGAGATAGGCATTCACTCCTATTCTGCCGAAAAGCTCCACCATTGCGCCTTTTTTGAGCCATTGCGCAACACCCGAACTGAGCCAGTACGAACAGTCGATGTAAGTGACTATTTTTGTTATTTCTGCGCTACCTTTGGCTTTGTAGCTGTCGTTGACTGCAATTGAAAAATTTACCACCTCCCTGTCATTGGCTGTTTTGGCAACAACTGCATCTCTTGTTAATCGTCCTGTGATTTCCATGATTTCTAAATTTTAAATGATTATTGTTTTAAAATTTCTTTCCCCCTGCCTTTCCCAAACAATTGTTTTCAAAAGAAAAAACGAAAAAAAAGAAAGCGGCAATAAAGCGGGCATCAAGGATACGGAGGGCTATAAGTCCCGAAGGGCGGCAGGGCCGTTATGCGCCTGCAGAATCCGGGGCACGCTAACTTGGCTGCCTTTTTATCCGTTTCGAATGAAAACACTTAAATCATTACCAAAAAATCTGAAAAGAAACTGATTGCTATACGCAGAAGGCATGCCCTATCGGAGAACAGCAAGGATATCCAAAATGGAACTTAACGTAGAGTCTGCTTTAGAAAAGAGCATTATGAAGACAGATTCTTCAATTCATCAAAAGAAAAAGGCTCGTGGAAATTAATAATAAGATAGCTCGTCAAATTTTAAAAAGCTTTGCTATCTTATAAAAAAAAGACTACGCAATTACCAATGGAGAAGCCATAATCCACATTGAAATTTAGCTACCTGCAAGCACCAAAAGCATTCTGCAAATTAAAAGTCGTTTTGAAAGATTTATAAGTTTATTATTATATATTTGATAGGAGGTACACCTAAAGTCTGTCAGACATATCTACCCAATTTAGAGGTTATATGTATGAAGTTATCAGAAGTATATTCTACTTACAGGAAAGCTCAAAATCAAGAAACAATAAAAATGGAAATTTACTCAACTGACCTAGTTAAAATTGAAAATATTTGCAATCACGAAGCTGGCCATTATATTATAGCTAGAGAATTAGGTTTTAGCACTAACGGAATGTCAATAGAAATGCGGACAAATGGGCATTCTGGAGAGTCGGTAATAGAACCGTGGACAAGTGGAATAAACAATTTTACAGAACTCGAAAACTATCTTAAGCGTAGGATAAAAGTGTTATACGCTGGCGTAATATCCGAGTCATTTGAAATGGAAAATTGCTCTGATTACGCTTTGAACGAGTGGAAATCAGGTGGAGGAAAAGACGATCACTCAAAAATAAGGGAACTTACACAAGTATTACGAAATATTATCTATCCAAATACAAAAAACGAACCAGAAGCGCAAAAGGAATTGACCAACTTAGATAGTGAATTATTTGCGCAAACTGTTGAAATTGTCAAAAATCGATTGAACTTAATACATGGAATTTCCTCAATGCTTTCTGAAAAAGTAAAAGAATATAACATTAAGTACTCCTTGACAGAAAGCGAAATTAATGATGTTGCGAATATAAAAGAACTATATATAAAATAAAGAGCCTTTCTGTAAAAGCTACCACAACAGGCTTAGGCAATTGGCTTAATGGAAAGATGTTTTTGTATTTGGGATGATTTGGCAAATCCAAAGAATGGGGTTAATTTAGCCTCAAACCCGCTGTAGTACCAGAACGTTAGTTGCAACCAGAGGACTAGGCTACAGATAAAAGAAATTAGACGTCTGAAATGACATAAAATGATTTGATAATGAAAAAATATTTTTGCGGTATATTGATTGCATTTTTATGTAATGCTTGCCTTGTTGGTTGTGCAGTATATCCAAAATCAACAACTAGTAAGTGGTTAGAATATGAATTACCACCTTCTAAAATAGTAAAAAATGGTTCTGCTTTTTTTGAAGGGAAACTATCTGATGGCGCTACGTTTTCTGTATTTTATGATAACGAAATTGATAATGATGGAGAGTATTATTATGCCTTGTTAATGCAAAACTGGGGCTGGACAAGGAATGGCGACACTTGGTCAGCGACACAAGGTTCTCGCAGGGAAAAAAGAGGTCATATTTACATTAATCCTAAAAGAGGTGTAGCAGTTTATTTTTACCCGCAGAAGCACTTTAACGCTTTTAAGGTAAATATTAGTCAAAAAAATGCCAAACCCTAACGCACAATACAAGAGATTTAGTCAATTGGCTTAATGGTAAAATATTTTTGTATTTGGATGATTTGTTTCGCCTGTTCACTATATCATTCGGGTGAAAAAACCGAAGAATGAGCTTAATTTAGTACCAAACCCGCTTTAGTAGCGGGACGTTAGCAGTTGTTTTACAGAAACATAATATGAAGAACTTTTTTCTAATCATCACCTTTCGCAATAATCTATTTTGTCAATCTGAGAAGGACTTTAAATATATTGCGGAGCTCGATTAAGAATGTCTTTACGAGCAGTATTCTACTTTTAAATAATGCTGAACAACTAAAATTTTTCCTTCGCTACTTCTGCTCTTTTTTTAACACTAAATGAACCTGCGCAGGATCGTTCAAAAGACGTTCTATTTCTGAATGAATAATATCTTGGACATCCTGTTTAATCTGCAAATAGTTCCGCTGAATCATCATCTCATCAATTTTGCGGACCCGCGGGATGTCTTTAAAACTTTCTTCTTCTTTTCTCAAAGAATCATGATCATTAATAATCTCGCTGTGAAAAGTTTTGAGTTCAATTTTACAGTCGGGATTATCGGCCACCATGCCCACAAATTCTCCCGAACTGAGTGCTGAAATTTTAGATGGCGGAACTGCCGATTCCAACTGTTTGGAACGGCTAATTGAAGTGTCGCTGCTGTTGATCGAAAGACTCTCTCTGTCCTGCAGAATTTTGCCAAAACGCTCTGATAACTGCTTGGAGGTATCACCTGTTACCTGTCCGGAAATGATGTTTCCGGTGATATTCATTATGACATCTGCCTGCTCTCTTCCGTAGTCCTTTCGAAGCTGGCTGAAATCCTGAATGCCTAAACAGGTGGCCACTTTATTGCTTCTTGCCGTTGCAATAAGGCTGTCCATATTGTTGAGATAAATGGTCGGAAATTCATCGAAAATCAGGCTGGATTTGAGCCTGCCTTTTTTATTTACCAGCTTTACCAGCCTGTTAACATACAGGGATAAAACTGCTCCGTAAATCTGTATCTTCTGCGGATTGTTTCCCATGCAGACAATCTTGGGCTCGTCTGGATTATTAATATCAAGAGTAAAATCATTACCTGACAGCACATAATAAAGCTGAGGAGACGACAGGCGTGCCATTGCAATTTTAGCAGTGCCGATCTGCCCCTCCAATTGGTCATTTGCCTCATTCAAATAAGCACTGACAAAAGGATTAATCAGCACCTCAATTTCCTTTTCTGTCCTCAGTAATGTAAAAAGATTATCGTAATCTGCCTGCATAAGTTCAATGACGTGCGGCAGGGTACAGAATTCCCCATCACTATACTTTCTGAGATACCAGATGACAGCGGAAAGAAAATTAATAGGAGACTCTACAAAAAAGTCTCCCTGCTTTCTAATCCATTCCCTGTTGAGCCCCATCAAAATAGTGCGGGCAGATTCCGATGCGTCTGTAATATCTTCCATTCCTTTTGGATCTAAAGGATTGCATCTGTGCATAATTTTATCAAAATTTATAAAGTAGCATTTGGGAATTATTTTATAGGCCTCTTTATTTTTTTCAAATGTATTGTAGACAATTTTGGAGAGATCATCATACTTGAAATCATATACAAACATGCTGAATCCTTTCTGTATATGCTGGGTTATTACATGTCTGATGACAAAATAGGATTTTCCGGAACCGGGACTTCCTAAAACCAGCAGTCCCCGAAACGGATTTATAATATTAATCCAGCTTTTCCGGATCTTATTTTTCAAATAGTAGCGGGCAGGAAGGTTAATGGAGTATTCATTTTCTAAAAGCCTTTCTTCCTGTGGAAATGTTTCATTCTCTTTATTAAAAACATCTCCATTCTGAAATTTTGTTTTTATTATCCTGGATAATAA
Source organism: Flavobacterium sp. (assembly GCF_036405015.1). Lineage (GTDB taxonomy): Bacteria > Bacteroidota > Bacteroidia > Flavobacteriales > Flavobacteriaceae > Flavobacterium. The sequence goes on from NZ_DASWYK010000086.1 coordinate 17,209, forward strand.
AGTTCCTCCTGAAAGCATAAACAGAAACCCCAGAGATGTTACGCTAATATAGATTCCAGATTTGTAAACTCCATTAAGGGGAAGATAAAAAACAGTCGCTGCGGCAAAGTAAACTACCAGGCCGTTGAAAATATAAAGTAAAGCTGTTCTGTAATTCATCTTCTGGTCTTTTTTCCCTTTCGCACCAATTAGAGAAACTGCCAATAGCAGCAGTGAAAAAAGTTTGGATTTATGGAAATCATCAAAAAGTCCAGTCTTGGAAATCCTGCTTAGTATCTTCTCTATGATTTCACCTGCAAGATGCCAGCGCACAAAAGCTTCATAGCAGTAAAAATAAAAATGTAGTACCAGTATAACGACACTAATTAATCTAGTCATGTCCAGTATTTTTCTCAGCGCCTGTTCATTCTCTCCTGTCTGCATAGCCATTTTCTTTAGATTTATAAATTATTAGGACGTCTTCTTAATCTTTTCTTTTTTGATGCTTTTTTAAGCTGATTTGGAACATAAAAAACATCATTCTCAACCTTGGTTATTACCTCTATCATCTTTAAAACAGCAGATTTGAAATTAAGGGATTTTAAATCCTGCTGCAGGTCTTTGAAAATGTTTTCCTTATTAGTTTCCTGCCCAACAGCTTTGTGAGATTTAGGTTTCTCAGGCAGAACTTGAATTGGCTTTTCTTTTTCATTTTCAAAAGATAAACGGCATCGCTGCTCTATCAATTTAGCACTGTAGGGCTTTCCTAAATCGCTTCCGTTAAATACGCATTTTGAAGTGTGGTCCACATAAGTGATCCCATAAAGCTGTCCCTGTACACTTTTTCTGAAAACCATGTTTATTCCTTCCTTTCTCAGCTTCAAATCCAAGTCAGAAAGCGAAATGCTTCTGCCCAAAAGTATAAGGTCAACCGCATTGGCAATTCTCTTCTTCTGAGATGCCGTCTTAGCATTCTGCAGAAACTTCACCTGCAGAAACTTTAAAGTCGGTTTACTATAAAAACCGCTTGATTTCAAAGGAACACCCACAGGTTTTCCATTCTCGTCCAGCGTTCTGTACACAAGACCATTTGTTTTGAATATTCTTGAATTTTCCTCTCCCCTGTCTGCCTTTACATTATACAGTCCCAGCACTGCATTCAGCTCGGAGAGGCTTTTGTATTTATATGCCGGAAGCACATGATCAAGAACCAACTGTACAGCGCTTTTTGATTCTGTTCTGCCATATTTAATCTTTGAAAGCAAAACTGGTTTGATAAGCTCGTGCTTGGTGTTTTTCTTATCCTGAGCCCGAACCAGACCGAACACTTTTTCAATCTCCTTTCGCGCTGCTTCAGACTGGTTTCTTCCTATATTCTGCATATCAATCCTAGTGCCGTCTTCCCTAACTTTTATAGACACCAGATGCAGATGCGGATGTCCTGCATCATAATGCCTGTAAATTAGATACGGCTGGTTTCCAAAACCTATTTTCTGCATGTACTGCGATGCTATTTCAAGCATCTTTTCGTTTGATAATGCAGATTCGGAAGGATCAAAATTCAGTGAAATATGCACGCTGTTCCTCTTTACATTTTCATTAAGTTCATTCTGTTTCAGAAGCCTGTTAAGCTTCATCGCACCTGTTAATCTTGCAGCTTCCAGAGGGTAATTTCCTTCTCCGATACATTCGGCAATTCCTTCTTTCACTTTATTTTCATTGTAATTAAAAATGTTATGCACAGAATTCCCCGTCTTAATTACTGCAACCATTTTTCAGTAATTTTCTGGAAGTGAATTTTAATTTCCTCCACCTTCTCCAAAAGCATTTTCCGCTCGAATTCCGAGTTTAAAATCCATGTTTTAAACTCCGGAATCTGGTGCAGGGTATGCAGTTTTTTTACAGACTGATTGAAGTTATTTCCAAGGCGGTGAAGTTCGCTTTTCAGCTTGATAACCTCAACCATAAATTCATCAAGAGACTCGCTTCTATACTTCACCGTAATGGGCTTATTGAATAAATGCATACGGATGAAATCGCTGAGTTTTCTGCAGGTGCTGGATTTCCATTTTCTTTCTATTTTCTGATACTCTTCAGGCGTAAAACGAAGCCCTACAATCCGTGTTCTTTTTGAAGTTTCTTTTTCCATCATCTATCTTTTTCATTATTCCTTCACACATTTTTAAGCTTACGGTTTCACTGCCCACGAGTTCCGAGTAAAAGGGCAGCAAGATTCGGTTGTTTAACAAACGGACATCTTGCAGATTGCTGGAACGAGGCAATCTTTCGGATATTTAAGATATCTATCCCTATGAGCTTACTCAAACTTAAATTATCCAGCTAAATTAATTAAGCACTTTGGATTAAGCCCATCATGGTTATATTATGTCCATGAGAATCGAGAATATGGTTATTATCTTTACCTCAGTTGAATATTAATTTAAAACGCTGGAATTATGATTACAAAAAATGATGTTGCCAAGGTATTTGATACGGTTTTAAGTATCCCTGGCATGAGTGAGATGGTGAAAATCGATTTGAAAATTTCACGTAAAAATGTTCTGCTTCTGAGCCATTTTATAGAACAGGGACTGCTGCTTGAAAAAGACGATTCAAATCTTATGGGAATTGTTTCAGAAGAAAGTCTAAAGGATATGAAAAACATCTCAGAAGAATGTCTGCAGAAAGCCAGCCTGGTGGAACTGAATGAAAAACTTCAATCTTTAAGCCAGGCATTCAAGTAGTAATATGAACTTTGAAAATTCATTAAAGCGCCCATCAAATAAACGTATTTAATGGGCACTTTTTGATAATGCAGAGAATCACAACTGGCTTGATTTTCAGAACTTTTAGCTTGATTTTAATAACAGTTTTATAAAATCATACATCTAAATTTGTATATCATTTTTTCTTTTCCATCTTCTCAAAACCGAAAAGAAAATGCAATTTTTCAAGTTATGAAATTACAAGTCAATTTAAAGAATATTTTTGTAGAGGCAACCTGTTTGCTTTACGTAATGCTGTTCGTTTACGCAGCAGTAAGCAAATTACTTGATTTTGAAAATTTTCAAGTGCAGATTGGTCAGTCTCCTCTTTTAAGTGCTTTTGCTTCTTGGGTGCCATGGACAGTTCCTCTGGCTGAACTATTAATTTCAGCACTGCTGATTTTCAGTTCAACGAGATTGTGGGGCTTAGTATTAGCTTTCAGCCTCATGTTTATGTTTACAGTATATATTTTTATTATACTTCATTACAGTTCTTATGTTCCATGTTCGTGCGGGGGTATTCTGGAAAAAATGAGCTGGAATGCTCACATGTTCTTTAATCTGTTCTTCGTTATCTTAGCTTTTATCGCTGTAATATTAAGGAGCGGCATAGAAAATAAAACTAAAAATAAAAAACAGTTTATCCCGTCTGTAAAAACAATGATTTTCTCCTGCTTTTTAGGAACAATTGCTGTTATTGTTTTGTTTGTATGGTCTGAAGAGCTTATGCATTATAGCAATCCTTTCCAACGAAGATATCCTAAGAATACTGCGGAACTGATAAAGCAGCTAGATTTAGAGTATAACTCGTTTTACATTGCCGGATTTAACAACGGCAGATTATATTTGGGGAACTACAGCAATCCGCAGATCCTTGTTTCCTTTAACAGCAGCCTGAAAAATAAAAGGATTGAAAAAATTGACTTTGACCCCAAAAATATTCCTTTCCAAAACGTTACATTAAGCGTGAGGGGAAATTACTTTTATTTAAAAGACGGAAGGGTTCCTGCCTTTTTCAGAGGCAGTGTGAAAGACTGGAAAATTAGCAAAAAATTAAACGGCATGCCTAATTTTACGCAGGCAGAACCAGCTGACAGCACTACAATACTATTCCGTAACAATAGCGGCGAAAATCTATCAAATGTACTTGGGGTTTTCCATTCTGAAAATAAAAACAAGGTGAGATATAACCGCTTTCTCTTAGAGAAACAGATTGATGGTATTTTTGATACAGATGGTCTATTAATGTACAGTGAAGATAGTGAGAAAATGATTTATTTATATTATTACAGAAATGAGTTTACTGTCGCAGGGAAAGATCTCAAAATTGATTATACGGGGCATACCATCGATACCACTTCAAAAGCAAAAATTAAAGTTACCGCTGTAAAGGGCGGAAGGGGAAAAACCATGTCAGCTCCTCCATTAGTTGTTAATGCACATGGTTCAGTTTTTAAGAATCTGCTGTTTGTCAATTCAAGAATAATGGGCAGATATGAGAATAAAAAAAGGTGGGAACACTCTTCCGTAATTGACCTATACGATTTTAATAGACACTCCTATCTTTTAAGCTTTCCAATATACAATATTGAAGGAGATAAACTAAAATCATTTATCGTTACCGATACGCATCTGTATGCACTTGTAGGAAATGCTGTTGCAGTTTATGAGCTGAAAGAAAACATAAAAAAAGAATTAAAAAGCGAAGTGACAAAATCGAATTGAGCTTTTAAATTATACCGGCCGGTTTCAGGATAAAAAGATCGAACACCTGTAAAAAATAGTAGATCAATGTTTAATATAATTTATAATTATTATGAAAACACAATTTAAAAATTTACTGCCGATTGCCGTTGTTGCACTGGCAGTATCCGGTGCCTTTGTTACTGCCTCGATGCAGAGCACATCAAAACTAACTGCACCTAAAGTGGGCTATCCGCGAGATGCAATGGGAAACTGTATACTTGATCAGCCGCAGAACTGTAACACAACCGAAGTCCCTTCCTTATGTTATATAGGCGGCGGTACTAGCGGTACCCGAGCTTATGGTGAAGATCTGGACTGTCAGGAGATTCTATTTCGTCAGCCATGATGTAGCCTTAAATGTGAATGCCGTTCAATTGAACGGCATTCTATTATTCTATTGATTCATAATTATTCCATTGCTTTTTTTATCCATGGATATATTTTTTCATCCTTCAGATAATAGTTCATCCACTGCAGCACCCTTTCAGAAATATCCTTTTGGTTAATTGGATTTACTGGCACATGATTTTCATTGGGATATAAAAGCAATACACTTTTTTTGCCAAGCCTTCTAAGAGCCAGGTAGTATTCAACACTTTGATGCCAGTCAACCTGATTATCTTCTTTTCCGGTCCACATTAGAAGGGGTGTATCCAAGTGTCTTATCGATTCAAGCGGGGAGTTTCTGTCAAAATCTTTAGGATTTTCAAAAGGGTTTTTTCCGCTCAGTCTCCATTCTTCAGTACCAAAACGCCACATATTAGGTTTTAAATTGTTCCATCCCACACTTAGATAATAGCTTTTCAGATCTGTTATGGCCCCACTGGCGACAGCAGCGGCAAACATGTTGGTGTGATTGATGATAAAAGAAGTTTCATAGCCTCCGAAAGAATGCCCGAGCAGCGCGACCTTATTTGGATCCACTAGACCCAAATCGATAATTTTATGTGTCCCAGCAGTTACGCAGTCAAGAGATGAGGGCCCGACATTTTCATTTTCATGAATGATATCAGGGCGAAAAAAGAAATAACCCTGCGCGGTAAAAACAGCCGAATTGATTCCAGATGAGTTGTAATATGTAGGATTCTGGTAAATATGCAGATCCTGCGACTGCTCTTCATAAATGTTCACTATCATCGGATATCTTTTTTTAGGGTCATAATCTGCAGGATAATATAAAATACCTTTCAGAGTCTTTTTTTTAGAATTTTGAAATTGTATCAGCTCAGTTTTTCCCCAGTAGAATTTTGTATGCTGAGGATTACTCTGAAAAATTGTTTTGTCTCCAGACAATTTCTTTCTGGAAATTATGCGCGGGGGCATATCAAATTTTTGTTCCGTGACAAAATAAGTGTGTTTTTTTGAACTGTAATTTAGATCGCTAAAGTAAGAATCCCTAAATACAATCGGCTGTTCGCCAGTCTCTTTATTCCATGTTAAAAAACCTGTTTTTCCATCATCTCCTTCTCCACGCAAGAGAAGTGTTTCTTCCAAATCAATGTTTGGAATAACAACTCCATTATATTTAAACGCCAATGGATTTACATTTGGAATTTTTGCAATGCGGAATCTTATTTTTGATTCGCGTCCATGCGTAAGTCTTCGTGCTGATTTACCGTCAGGTGTAATTGCCCAGATATCGAATGCATCATAGAGCAGAATTTCTTTATCCTGCTTTCCCCACGCTGGATTGCCAAAAGTGATATCAGGTTCAAGAGTACGGACTTTTCCTTCAAAGGAAACTCCAGTTTTTGATGTGATATTCGTATGTGATTTTGTCTTGATATCATAAATCCACCAATTCTTTTCTCTATAATAAGCAATGTATCTGCCAAGAGGCGATGGAACTAAATCCCAGTAAATTGATGACTGTCCTTTAAGCAGCAACTCTTTACTGCCTGTTTTAACATCCATAATATAGATATTACTTGGGCCTTGATATTCAAATTGAGGCTCATTATCCTGCGGATTAAATAAAACGGCATGTTCATAATCTCCCGTCAGAAGGACTTTTGGAAGTCTTTCATCAGATATGGCAGTGATGCTTCGAAGATAAGGCTGCCACAGCATTAGTTTTGGGCGCTCATTAAATTTTCCATGAATTTGTTCATCAGGAAATATCCATTTATCATTCGTATTCCATATCTCCACTTTGGATTCCTGATCATTCTTAATCGAAGTTTTCGGCGTTACATTGAAATACACCATTTTTCCGTTTTCAGAGACAGTTAGTGCATTCCCATATTTGTCACTTAAGAGCGCATTATTTGGAATCGTATCGGCCAGCTTAGGGTTAAGTTCAAAAAGTTTTTGTGGATTTAAAGCAAGAAAAAATAATGATTGAATTGTAGAAGATGCATTTTTTGAATAAAATGCAGCAGATTTAGAGTTTTTAGCCCATGTAAAATTGTCAAATGAATCGGTGCTCTCTGCTATTTTTTTAGAGGCGTTGGTTTTACCAAGATTCAGCATATGCAGATAATTAATTCCATTAGAAAATGTCGTATACAGTAGAACACGCGAGTCTGGGCTTAATGAATATTTCTTGACCTGCTTTATTTCCATCAGTTTTTTTCCAAGCGGGATTTTAATCAGCATTTCACCTTGCTCCTGTTTCTTAATAATCAGCACATTATTGCTTTCTGAATAGCTGTAATTCTCGGAGGAGCGAAAACCCTCTCTCCTATTCTTCTCAGGATCAAAAACATGTATGGAGTCCCCTGAGTGGTAAATAAAATAGTTGTCTCGGGTAAAAAGCGTCCGGTTGGCAGATGGAAATGCAAATATTTTATCGTTGGCAATACCTTTGACAAACATAGTGTCTTCACCGTTTTGATAAGTCATTCTAAAGCTTATCCAGTTTTCATCCGGTGCTATCCTATCAGATTCTAAAGTGCCCCACAGAGCGTAATCAGAGAAAGAAAGCTGCTTTTTTAGTACTGCCTGCCCCCTCATGGGACAGGCCGCTACTAAAAACAAAATTAAAAACAAAACTAAAGCAGGTATCTTCGAAAGTAGTTTCTTTTCTTTATTGAGTTTAAGCATACTGTACAATTTAATAACCAGGATTTTGAGGTCTTAGTTTAGGATTGGCAATCATCTCATTCTGTGGAATAGGAAAAAGCTGGTCATTGGCATCCCATCCAGGTTTCACTAACGACAGAACAGCATCGAGTTTTTTGAACCGCTGCAGGTCAAAAAAGCGATGGCCTGATTCTGTGAAGAGTTCCCATCTTCTTTCCTGAAGAACTGCGCTTAAGATTTCATCCTGTGATTGGGCAGTTGTACCGCCAAGTCCTGCACGTGTTCTGATTTTATTAAGATCTTCTTTAGCACCTATCAGGTCTCCTGTTCTGGCTCTTGCTTCTGCCCGTATGAGATACTGTTCGGCTGTTCTTAGAACAATCGAATACTCTTTAGAAACCGCAGTAGAGTTCCGCTCCTTGTATTTATAGGCATGAAACCAAGACTGTCCGCTGTTCTGCACTTTTTTTATCCAGTTTATTTTTCTAAGATCCTGGTCCGAAAACGAATCTACCAGATGAGAACTTAAAGCAGTAAATGCAGGGGGGCCCTGCTCAAATATAAACAAGGTTCCTTCAGGCGTATTCTGGCCCGCTGCAGTTGACGGAAGCTGCCAGATTGTTTCTTTTGAATTCAATAAAAAAACATCGTTAAGAACAGCAAGCGAATACACTGTAGTGTTATTAATTATCGATGATGCTTCATTTGCTGCCTGTTCATAAGATTGGTTTTCCAAATATGTTCGAGCCAACAGTGCTCTGCCGCAGTATTTGTTGGGACGGATCCTTTGAATACTGCTGTAGTTCTCAGGGAGGATCAACACCGCTTTTTCCAGATCTGCAATTATGTTTTTATACACTTCTTCAACACTCATCCGGCTGGCAGTACTATTCTGCCTATAATCTGTACTTCTTATGTAAGGAATACCGCCAAAGAGCTTAACCAGATAAAAATGCGACAGTGCCCGAATAAACAATGCTTCCCCTAAAAGCCTCTCTTTATTCTCTTCTGAAATATTTTTACTGGCTTGAAGTCCTTCAATTACTGCATTGGCGGCATAAATCTGGTTATATGAAGTGTTCCAATATTGTAAAACATTTCCAGATGAAGCTAAAAGAGTATTGTTGTAGAAAGGAATGCTGGGGTTTGACGGCCCACCGTATGCAGTAAGTTCGTCTGCGTAGTTTCCTAACTGATTTGATATTCCCGTATAAGATCCGTTCAGCGGTCCATTATCTCTAATCTTTGCATATATGTCAGCCATAGCCGCATCAGCAGTGGAATAACTGTCAAAAACTGCATCATTTGTTAACTGCGATTTTGGAAGATCAACTTCTACAAATGAGTCGCATCCTGCGAGCATTAAAACAATGCTGTATATGCTTATGGTTTTAAATAGTTTCATAATCTAAGGTTTAAAAAGTTAGTTGGACGGCAGCCGAAATTATTTTTAAAGGAGGAAGATAACCGTAGGTTACAAACTCTGGATCTCCATCCTTATATTTTGTAAAAGTCAGAAGGTTCTGTGCCTGCAGCATAATTATACAGTTTGTTTCCTTGAGTATTAAAGGAAGCTTGTAGGATACTGAAATATTTTTTAGTCGCACAAACGATGCATCAGTCAGGGTCGCATCGCTGTCATAATAATAGAACTGGCTCATGACAGCTGCGCTGTTCTGTCCTGTAGTAAATATTTGGTATTGGGACACATCTCCCGGATTCTGCCAGCTGCTTGTAAGTCTCTGCTGTTTATTGGACATATTTCCCGCGGCTCCCATTGGGTAAATCTGGTTCTGCTGTTTCACAAATTGAAATAGAAAGTCAAGCTTCCAGTTTTTATACTCAAATTGGTTTTGAAGCCCTCCAAAATATTTTGGATTAAGATCCGCGGCATACTGCCTGTCCTCGGGGTAAGTTATATTTCCATCATTATTTAAATCTTCATATTCATATAAACCAGTCTGCTGATTCACGCCTTTTAATTTATACATGAGATAAATGTTTAATGGACTTCCTATTCTATATCTCTGGCTGTATGAAGAGCTTTCAAGGTCTGGAAAACGCAGCAGTTTATTTCTGGCTGCAGTGAAATTAAAACTGGTAGACCATTTAAAGTTTTCCGTATTGAAATTGATCGAATTGAAAGTTAGTTCAACTCCCTTATTTTCAACAGTTGCGCCAAGATTAGCCTGCAGTGTTGGAAATCCTGTGGTACCAGGCAGCGGCACTCCTACCAGCTGATTGGATGAGCGGTTTTGATAAAAGGCTGCTGACATTGTAATGCGGTCTTTCAAGAACCCAAGTTCGAGAGCGGCTTCAAGCTTTTTATTTATCTCCCATCCAAAATCAGGATTAAAAAGTCTGGAAGGCTGAAGACCGATAACGCCATTGTAGCTAATTCCGGAACTTGAATACGTATTCAAAAACTGGTAGTCGCCTATCTGGTCATTTCCTGTAGATCCATAACTGCCCCTAAGTTTGCCAAAACTCAGCCATGAACTATTCTTAAGGAAGTTTTCATTAGAAAAAAGCCACGCTCCTCCAGCAGCGCCAAAAACTGCAAACTGGTTTCCAGGTCCAAATCGGCTTGAGCCGTCACGTCTGGCAGTCAGGTTTATGATATAGCGCTGATTCCAATTGTAATTTATCCTCCCAAAAAATGCCTGATACTTATACTTACTTTCATCATTGCCCAGTATGCTGACAGTGTTGGCGGCTGCGAGATTATAAATTAAGCTGTTTGAACTGAATCCTCTGGCATACTGGTACAGAGTGCTGCTTACCTGCTGCTGGAATGTGGCGCCTGCCAGCACGTCCAGACTTCCATTTAAAATGTTTTTTTTCCAATTAATCTGCGGTTCAACTATCCAAGATGACCTGTCAGTATTGTTGGAGTAAATGGAAGAACGGATGCTGGTGACGTTATAAATGGGATTATACAACGTTGAAGGATTGGTTCTGGTTTCCAGTGTAGAGAGATCAGAAAATCCGAAACTGCTTTTAAGTATAAGACTGCTGGATATTTCGTAAGAAAGCAGTGTGCTGGCAATTAAATCCTTTGTCTTTGAATTGAACAGTGAATTATTGTTGCGAAGGGGATTCTCCCAAGTTGCATTCTCCCAGTTAAGAGAGCCATCTGAATTATATAATGCTGGTGCATTTGGAGAAAGAAATCTGGCAAGACCTGAATAATCAGTCGACGGGAGATTGTTATCCTGTATGTTATAGCCTGCAGAAAACGTCATCTTAAACTTATTATTTTCCGAGCGGTGGTTAATATTCAGCTGTCCGCCGCCACGCACATATTTAAAATCGCCAGGAAATACAGTAGTCTGGCTGTGGTAGTTTCCATTCAGAATAAACTGCGTATTATTGCTTCCTCCAGATATAGTGCCCTGCATATCGTTCAACTGTGCTGTTCCTCCCAATAGCTCTCTTTGCCAATCGGTATACCGGTTTTGGTTCCAAGTTCCATTTACATCATAATCGGCAGCTCCATACGGGATTCCGTCGTTAGCAAATGCCTGTCTCCGCATGTCGAGATACTGCTGAGTATTCATTAATTTCAGAAAACGTGTTACAGTTCCAGCTCCGGTTGAACTGGTAAGACTGAATTTTGTCTTGCCTGCTTTCCCTCTTTTAGTTGTGATGAGCACCACTCCGTTTGCTCCCCGTGATCCATAGATGGAGGTGGCATCTGCATCTTTCAAAACCTCTATGCTCTCTATCGTATCAGGGTTTATGCTGTTAAGAGGGCTTGTTGAGGACTGAAAAGCTGTTGAAGTAACCGTTGAGCCTATCGGTTCTGAAGAGTATGGAACTCCATCAATAATATATAAAGGGGCATTGGCATTGGCACGAAGGCTGTTCTGTCCTCTAATTTTAATATCAAAACCTCCTCCCGGAACCCCCGAGGACTGCGTCACACTAACACCGGCCATTCTTCCCTGCATGGTGGCAAGCACATTGGTCACAGGCTGCGTTTCAATATCTTTAGAGGTAATCCGCGCAATACTTCCTGTACGCTCGCTTTCTTTTACGGAATAATAACCCGCATTTACTTTCACCTCCTGCAGAGTAGTGGTGTCGTACTGCAGTGCAATATCGATTCTGCTTCTGCCCTGTACTGGGATAAAAGCCTTTTTGAAACCGATGAAAGAAACTACAAGCGTATCGCCCGATTCTGCAGTTATCGCATACTGTCCGCTGTAATCTGAAATAGCAGCGGCTCCTACCCTTCCTTTAACCGCGATGGAGACTCCAGGCAAAGGAGAGTTTCCGTCGGTAATGGTTCCTTGGATTTTTATTTCTTGAATAGAAAACTTAGAATACCGGCCCAGACATCCGGCAAATGAAGATGAAAATGACAGCAGAATGCATGAAAAAATTATGCAATAAAGTGCCTTCCCATCCTTGTAAAATGAAGAATAATTCATAATATTGGGATTGGTTAGTTAAATATGGATTTGATTAGCTAAGGTCCTCTGCTCTAGTTTGGTCGCTGCAGTAGAGGGCCATTTTTTTATGCATTAAGTAAACGGCTTAATTGTCATAAGGAGTATGAATTTTTTATTTCACATAGATAAGTGTTTAAAATATTCGACTTTATAAATGCGAAAAATAAAAATATACGGAAATATCGCTAAGAAAAAATAGAGAGTTTTGAGCATAAAAAAGCGTGGTACTCATCTTAAACGTCTCTGGTACTTGGCATGACCTCCACGAATAAGTGAGCCCACGCCAATAGACGTGAGCATCTTACTTATCATCTCGTGGTTTAAACTGCCAAGTTTTGAGCCGAGATTCTAAGCGAATGCTTCAATATTTTTTATATGAAGAATCGCAAAAATACAATCCTAATGGATTTAAAGCAAATATAAGAAAATTATTCTACCGTTTGCTATCGCAAACGATTTTTTTCCACAAATGAATTTATTTTGTTAATATAAACACACAAATTGGCTACAAATAAATCTACATCTTTAGCACTTTCAGGTATGCTTTCTAAAAAGCATATATGTAACTTTATTGCTAAAAAATGGATAATTGGCAAAAAAGATGAGCAAGGAAAAGAGCTTAGCTATACAGCATATGGCAACCAATGTGATCTTGCAACTAGTACTATTTCAAAAATTGCCAGTGATGGAGGGTACAATATTCCTATAAATACACTAATAAAAATTTTACGGAAGGAAGAGATGACATTATCTCAATTCTTTATAGAATGTGAAAAAGAGTATTTCTAACAATAAAAAAAGATGCCGCTTGGCATCTTTTTTTATTTATTTTTATCTTGTAAAGTAATATAAAAACATGAAAATAATTAACTCAGGATTTACTGTAATTACGATTGGAATCTTTTTTGTTTTTTTAGGGCTTTTTATTAGGTACAAAATTAATAAACGTAGATTTAATCGAAAAGGTCCAGGTGGTTTACAGCATTTTAAAAAATATGAACAAGCCTGGTTGGTTTCACTAATTGAAAGGATATTAATGGTGTTATCTTTTGTTTTAATTGTTACTGGCGTAATATTTTCTTTAGCAGTTATCATTTTTTAAAACTTCTTGTCTCTAATTATTAGTCATAATACACTTAGAAATACCTTCAATGGTGTTTTTTACATAACAAGTGTTTATACTGTAGGCTTTTCATTAGGAAAGAATTATTTTGCAACCTTTTATTTATTTAGATTACGGAAAACCGTAAAATAAAAACCGTTTTATATGTTTAATTTAGAAACTTAAACATGGCATAAAGACATCCAAAATAATACTAATTTAAGCACTTTTATCGCTTAATAATTTAAGTTAGCCATAAGCATAAAACAATACAAATATTAAGACAATTAAAACACTGAAACAAATGAGAAAATTATTCTTTGTAACAATTTTTAGTTTGACGACAATTTTTGCTTTTGCTCAAAGTACATCTGACAAACCAACTCAAAATATTTCTACAGATAGTGATGTTGGGTATAGGCTATTCGCAACAAAAAATATGTATACATTTATTAAAATAAACACAAAAAATGGACAAATGTGGCAAGTTCAATGGTCTGCAAAAGGTAATGAGTTCGAAACTCCGCTGTCCTTAATAACCAGAGTTACAAAAGAAGATGAGAAGAATGGAAGATTTTTTCTTTATCCGACAACAAACATATATAATTTTATTTTGCTTGACCAAATCGATGGACGTGTATGGCAAGTTCAATGGTCAGCTGAGCCCAAAGACAGAATTGTTCTACCAATAAATTAAAATTTATTATATTGTCAATTAGATTTTCAAACCAGAAAAGAGTTCTTAAAAATTATATTAAATAAAATCCAGAACCACCAACAGCTACTACAACGGATTTGGTCATTTGACTTAATGGAAAGTTGATTTTCTAATCTGAATATTTTGCAAATTCGAAGAATGGACTTAATTTAGTCAAAAACCTGTTATTTTTACGGAAAGTCAGCGGGAAGCTACCAAAATTGCAGATAAAAATCATTAAATATATGTTTATATTCGATAACAAAAACATTCCTTCTCAATTATTATTACCATCAAATTCAGATGAGGATATAAACATCTTAATAGGTGAAAATGGTAGTGGCAAAAGCACTTTATTAAATGATATTTCAAAATTCCATTTAGGTCAAAATTATAATGTGATAGCAATTGCAAATACAATTTATGACAAATTCAATTCACGGAATCCTAATTTCAAAATACTTAGATCTTCTATAGGTAAAACATTAGCAAGAAACACAATTGTCAATGCTTTTAAAATTTTGGCAAATGATGATTTGAAAAGACTACGAAACATTGCAAATACATTAGAATATATTGGTTTTGATCCTATAATAAGTTTTAAATTAAAAGGTGTTAATGCAGATTTTCGCGACAAAGTAATAGATTCGGAATTGCCTGCTGAAGAAAAAGAAATCTTGCTATATTTTTTAAATAGATATGTAGATAGAGAATTTTACGAAGAAAGCATTGTAAGTATAAATTTCAATAATGAAAAATTTGAAGACATCAAAAATTCTTATCTACTTACAATGTTCTTATATGAGAAACAGTTAAAATCTTTAAAGTTAATTAGTGGAATAAACATATATCTACATAAAAACAGACAGCATATTCCCTTAAATAAAGCAAGTTCAGGAGAATTAACCTTAGTTACATCACTCATTTATTTGACTTCTGTCATAACTGAAAATTCTGTTATATTAATTGATGAACCTGAAAACAGTTTGCATCCGAAATGGCAAATAGAATATATAACAAGAATTAACGACCTATTTTATTTCTATCAACCAAAAATTATTGTTGCAACACATTCTCCATTAATTATAAATGGTGCAGAAATGAATTCAAAAAATTTAAAAATATTTAAAGGGGCAAATGGAAATTTTGTTCTTGAACCAAATGAAAAAATTAATGTTGAAGAAATTTATCAAGAATATTTCGATGTTACAACACCTGAAAATCGTTATTTATCAGAAAATATAATAGACAAAATGAATTTGTTGGCTTCTAAAAATATTGGATTAGATGAATTTTCAAAAGAAATAAATAACATTCAAGATAATTCATATGATGAGAAGCAAAAAAAATTGCTCGAAGAAGTTTTAGAAATGGGAAAAAAAATAATCAATGATTTAGAATAGATGCCTATAAATTTTGATAATCAAGATCATATAAATATTAGAGCCGTCATTGCGGCAGGTGGAAACGTTTGGGCAAATCCACTTCTTAATGATGTTAAAAGAAAAATAAAGGATTACTACATTGAAAATGAATTGCCAAAATGTTGTTAC
>NZ_DASWYK010000087.1:0-8484 GCF_036405015.1 Flavobacterium sp.
ATCAAAAAAACGAAGGCAACTTATAATAAATGGATTGTATTTCTGAATATCTTCTTTAGCATATTTTTTCTGTTGCAACATCATTTGGCAGAACTCTAAAACAGTGTCCCATTCGTATTCCAACCAAGCATTGTATTCCATTCCAGGATCGTAATCTGCGGGACGTTTCCATTCGTATTCAGCAGGGTTTGGCAATCCGAAATTTTCTAATTGTTCTGTGAAAGAAGCTCCGTTATGTTTCCAATAGACTTTACTGCGTAATTCGGCATTTTTTTGAAGACTTACGTAATAATCCAATTGCGATTTCATCATATCAAAATCACCGCTTTTTACCATCGGAAAATAAACCAATCGCTGGTTTTGAGCTGTCATGGTTCCTCCTCCCCAATTTCTAAAATCGGGTGTAAAATTCAGGTCTTTGTTTGTGTAAACTGGATCAACCGTAAAAAGTCCGCCGTTGAATTTGGTTGGATATTTTCCATACGCGTTACATCCCAACATATATCTAAATAATTGATAATTTTGTCCGATTTGATAAACCGAATCTCTCTCAATCGATTGATTTTTTTGTGTAAAAATAAAACTGCGATTCCAGAAATTATTCCACCATTTTATAGTGTTTTTCTCTGCTTGTTTCGCTGTGTTTTTATTCGAAGAAATTAAACTTTTCAATCCGTTATTCCAAGTTGAAAAATCGTATTGGCTAGTATTTAAATAAATTTCTAACGAATGTTTTTTTGAAGGTTTTACGCTCGTTAAATTAAAACCTTTGAAATCGGTATCCTGATATTTCCCTAAATAAGTCCCGTCTGGTTTTAGATTATCGCCTTTCATGAATCCGCCGAAAGTTAGATTGGCAATTGGATTCATCATTTGGTCTTTTACCGATTCCATTTTCTGTTGTTTTACAGCAACATCAAAAACCGTTTGTTCGCGATTTCTGTGATAGAATTTAAGTCCGTTATTTTCAAAACCAATTGAATCTTTAAAATTGACAAGATCTCCTTGAGGCGCCCATTTATAAGAATTAGCATTATTTTCTTTTCCTTTTGAAATACGGTTCTGATGACGCCAGCTTTCATAAGAAGCTGTCATCTTCAACGGATTTTTACTTTCTAAATCAACATGAATAATCGGTTTAAAAACATCCACCCAAAGTTTGATTTTAGTATCATTTTGTCCAACCAAAATATAACCGTCTTTCAATTTTAATTCTTGACGAAAACCAGCTGCCCCCTCAAACGGATTTGGACTTAAAGTGATTTTTACGCGTCCTAATTTCAGTAAAGTATTATGCTCGTCAAAAGTCCCACTTCGTGAAAAATAGAAATACAAATCTCCTTTTTCTACCCAAACATTCATACCAATATCACCTCCGCCCAAAGGCATAGATTCGGATGAATTATTGCTCTGTGTTGTCCAGACTTGATTGTACGTATCGAGTACAGGAATCTGAGCTTTAAGGCAAAGCGTGGTGAAAAGAAAAAATAGAAGTATTAAATTTTTCAACTTATTAATTTTATATAGAATACTATTATTGAACCATATAAGTCATATAAGATAATTTAAGCCAAGCTTTAAATATTAAACTTATATTTCTTAAAACACAAACCAAACACAAAACTTACATTCTCTTATAATACGATTATTGAACCATATAAGTCATATAAGATAATCTAAGTCAAGCTTTAAATATCAAACTTATATTTCTTTAAAAACACAAAGCTTACATTTTCTTATATGACTTATATGGTTTAAAAAAATTACCATTCGTCTGTTCTAAAAGAAGAAACCGGCAATCCACCTGCACTAAACAATTCCGCTTTGGCGAAATCTTTCCATAAATATCGTATTGCAACAGGTTTCTTTACTTTATCAGAAGTTAAAACCACTGATTTTCTTCTTACAACTGTTTTCGCTGGATAAAAAACTTTGTCTTCTCCTGCTATTTCAAAACCCGTCACTTCTTTTTCATAAGACGTAATTCCGTTAGCTACATCGTCAAACGAAACGGTTACAGCACCATCTTTAATTTCCATGCTTTTGTATTTCGGACTTTCGAATTCGAAACCTTCAATTCCATATGTTCTTGCCAAAGCCTGAAAAGCCAATCGGTTTCCTCCCTTTTCCTTGTCCATTGGATGAATATTATTTTCTTCACCAACGTCCATTAAAACTGCCATTGCCGAATTCGGAATTTCCTTTGAAGCCTTAAACTGAGCCTCTCTCAAATAAGCCGAATTGTATTTCTCCAAATAATCTTTTGGATGAAATGAAGCATAATTAAACGGCGCAATCTGAGCAAAATAAAAAGGAAAATCTCCTTGATTCCACATTGTTCTCCAACTACTTACCATTTTTTTCATTAAAGCGGTATATTCATTTGCTCTCTCGTAATTTGACTCGCCTTGATACCAAATACAACCTTTGATTCCGTAACCAATAACAGGTGAAAGCATTCCGTTAAACAAAGTCGTTGGAACACGATTTGGATCTTTTGCCAATTCTTCTTTTGTAGTTGGAATTTTAGCGCTTGCGAAATCTTTCAGCATTTCCTTGTTCATCCACGCTTCCATGCTCGAACCTCCATACGAAACATGAATCAATCCCACAGGAACATTTAAAACTTCCTGTAAAAGCGAACCAAAATACCAAGCTGTTGCACTAAAATTGGATGTCGATTTTGGAGAAGCTTCTTCCCATTTTCCTTCAAAATCATCTTTTGGTTCTAAAACCGTCGCACGCGGAATTGTTATTAAACGAATATTTTTATTAGTTGACCTTACAATGATTTCGTTTCCGTTTTTAACAGGTTGTCCTTGAAATCCTTTTAATGGCATTTCCATATTCGATTGTCCAGAACAAAGCCAAACTTCTCCAATTAAAATATTTTTAATCGTTACTTTTTCAGTTCCTTCTGTAACTTCAATTGCAAAAGGTCCGCCTGCAACTGGTGTTTGCAATTCGGTTTTCCATTTACCAGAAGCATCGGCTTTTGTTTTGTAAATTTTAGAATCCCATGATGCTTTGATGATAATCTTTGCATTCTTTTCTGCCCAGCCCCAAATTGGTGCGTTTGATTTCTGTTGCAACATCATGTTATCGCTAAACAATGCTGGCATTTTGATTTTTGCATTGATTTGAAGGCTAGCTAAAAATGCAATTACAATAAAAATGTTTTTAAAATTTTTCATTTTTTTTATCCTTAAATTTTCAAAAGATATGTCGCTCCTCTGGAGCTAAACTTCTCTTTACTATTATTTTCTATAAATATTTCGCTCTTCCAGAGCTTTTCTATTTCTATTATTATGCTAAAAACATGTTCTTAATTTTCATAAATTTTCAATCCTGCTGAACAAGTCCCAGAGGGACGAAATATTTATAGAATAAACAACATCATAATACAAAAGCTCCAGCGGAGCGACATCTATTATTTCTCTTTTAAAATTACAATCGGTCCCAATAATCCCGCTTTCAATAACGGATTTTCTTCCAATCTAAATGGCGCTGTTGTCCAAGTTAACCTTTCTTCTTTTGGTAATTTTTGGTCACCAATTAAACGGTTTGCCCACGTATTGGTCACTTTTATTACGATTGTATTTTTTCCTTTTTGTAATGCTTGTGAAATATCTGTTTTGAATGGAAAAGTCCAAAGCGTTCCGCAATCTTTTCCGTTGATTGAAACTTCAGCTATATTGGCAATTTCACCTAAATCAAGCCAGATTTTGCTGGTGTCTTTTCCTTGCCAAACAAACTCTTTTTTGTAAGTAACAGTTCCTGCGTAATACTTAATTTGATCATTTTCTGAAGTACTCCAATCAAAAAGTTTATTTGTTTTTATGACTTCTTTCGGACCTTTAAATTCTGGATCAAATTGAATTTCCCAATTTTCATCTAAAACCTGAACTTTTTCAAATTCAGCTGTTTTTCCTTGAGCTAAAACTTCTTTCGTTTGCTCTTTAAAAATCACAAAACCAGATTCATTAGCTTCTAAAGTTATCGAAACAATTGTTCTTCCGTTTTCTATTTTCCAATTGGCTAAAGCCGACGTTTTATCCGTAACAGGATTGTACCATTGCGGAATTTTTCCAGTTATTCTGAAAGAAGCGTCAAATGTTCTTTTTTGCTCTTTTTGATTCGAAAGAAAATAAACTTCTTCGTTATCTGCTTTTCTATGTGCCCAAGCAATCGTTTCTGAATCGGCTCTGTTTAGGTTTGGAAAATAAACATCTTGTGTTATCCCGATTGAAGCAAAATCATTTCCTAAATAAGGCAATTTGACAACCGTTCCTTTTCCGATTTTCCATGAAGATGAATTGTCATTATTCCAAATTTCATCAATCACATTTTGCCATTTCTTATGATCTGATTCTGATTGGATTCCTGGCTGAATAGTTGGTTTTTCATCTACAAAAATCGTCGCTCCATCTTTTAGCAATTGCAGGATTTTTTCGGCGGAAGCCAAAGACAAAATTTTATTCGGCGCCATTTTATGACTTCCTGGAAACAGTAAAGCTCCATATTCGATTCCGCCTTCAAAAGTTACTTTTCCGTTTACCACTTTTGCTCTGTTGATTAAAACATCTGCATTAAATGAATCATATTGATAACCATTTAAAGCATTAATCCATTGTGATAAATCGGTGATGTTTTTAGAATACGTCACTTCTTTCGGCATTTTTGCTGTTGGCTGACCTTCATTTTCTAAACGGATTTTCTCGCTTTCGATTCTTTCCTTTCCAAAAACATTCGGAATAAACGGCACCAAACGATCTGGAACAAAAGAACGCGAAGGAAAATCTTCTCCAATAAAAACCGCCAAATCAATTACAGGTTTTCCTTTTTGTAACTGAAACTGCACTCTTTGACAATAATCAAACCAAGCTTTCCCAGGTTTCCACCAAGTTTGGTCTCTTTGGAAAAAAGTCCCAATATCGTCTAAAGTCATTCCCGGCTTTCTGTCCGTCCAAGGATTATGTACAAAAACGTGGTAGAATAAACGGTTGATTCCTAAAGCATAATTTCGGTCTGCTGTCGTTTTTAGATTCCCTGGATGTTCGTCCCAATCCATTCGCAAAGCCGTAAAAGATTCTGCTTGAATAATGTC
Source organism: Flavobacterium sp. (assembly GCF_036405015.1). Lineage (GTDB taxonomy): Bacteria > Bacteroidota > Bacteroidia > Flavobacteriales > Flavobacteriaceae > Flavobacterium. The sequence continues at coordinate 5,108 of NZ_DASWYK010000087.1, forward strand.
TTTTCCGTAAATATGTCCGCCAGAAATAGCATCAACCATATCAAAAGGTTTATCGTGTGTTGGACTTTTCAGCCAAAATTCACCACCCGGATAATCAACATATTTATAATGCAATAAAGCATCGCTCATCATGGTTGGAGCGACATTCTCTGAACTTAATTTAACCTTATATTCTTTAGCAATTTGAGCGACAGTTCCGTAGAAATTATCCGCTATTAAATCGCCAATTGTTTTTCTGACATCGTATAAAACTTTCTCTGAGAAATCGGCACTTTCCACTGGAATTCCAGCCATTACAGGAAGATATTCTACAATATCGTAACCGCGTCTCTTTTTAAATTCAGACTGAAAAACCGAAGACCAATTCTGACTTCCACATTCCCAACTATCAAAATGCAAAATTGCCAAAACTCTTGAAGCCAATTCTGGGCCAGCAGAACGCACTGCTTCTCCAAACCAATGATCCAATTGAAAACGAATTAATTCTGGATTAAATTTATCTACTTCCAAACCTTTTCCTGCTCCACCCGTTGCGTTTTCATGTCCTGTAGAAGTATGCCCCATTCGGATGATTCTCCATTTTCCTTTTGGCGCTTTCCAATTTAAATTTCCATCAGTGTCAACAAAATTAGAAATATTGATGATTTCTGATTTTTTGAATGCATCTGAATTCGGAATTTGTTTTTCCGTAGTGTCTGGAGTCAAACGCCAAATCGCTCCTGATTTTCCTTCGTAATTATTGATTAAAGATTGATTTGAAAGTGTAATTTTACTCACTTTCAAATTCTGTTTCCATTTCGCAAAATCTAAATCTTCTGCTCCTGGTTCTGTTCCTACTGGATCATACACAAATCTGAAATATTTTGCTGTAACAGGCGTAATAGTATGCGTATTAGGAAAATCCATATCCTGCCAACCGTGACGCGGTGCAATCAGTCTTTCGTGGAATTTAAAATGAACTCCATCATCACTTACTTCCACAATTAAACGCTGTGCCTGATAATCTCTTCCTTTGGTTTCAATTACAATCGATTTGCAAGTAAAAGGCTGTGCAAATTCATACTGAATCCAACCTGCATCTGCAAATTTGAAGTTTTCATCTTTCTTCGGATCAGCCAAAAATGAAGCATCTGTGTTATTTGATGTTGTAACTTTTGGCAATTGCATCTGAGATGTTGTGTGATATTCTTTTATCGGAAGCGCAAAAACCGCAATGTCTTTATAATACTCTTTATAATGCTCTGGAACAGGAAGTTTTGAAACAACTTTTTTTCCTCCTAAAATTTCAGTTGTCGACCAAACTACTCTTTGCATGGACATTTCTGGCTTAATCCACGGACCACCTGCAACGGCAAATCCGTCTGCTCCGTGAAAAGCGAGTTTCAAACCTAAACGGTCAGCTTCTTTAAAAGCCCAATTAATCATATCCCAAAATTCAGGCGTCAACTGTAAAACTGGCGGATCGATTAATGGCGGATTTGCTGGACCTTTGATGGTCATTAAATATGCGCCTGCAATTCCGTTTTGTTTCATGGCTTCTAAATCGGCTGTGATTCCTGCTTTAGAATACGCCGATTTCATCCAATACCAATACACCCAAGTTTTGGAGGATTCTAATGTTGGCTGAAATGATTCTTTTTTATGAACTTCCTGCGCAGAGACGATGCTTGCGAGAAGGAGGATAAAAAAGAGGTGTTTTTTTTGAAACATTTTTAATCGTTTTATTTCGTTTGTAAACCCGACAGGTTTTTGAAACCTGTCGCGTTTGGTATATTTATTATATAGCCAATGGTTTCAACCACTGGGACGAAACGTAATTACACAATACGTTTCCCAAGGTTGAAACCTTGGGCTATGTTTGATCTAAATATTGAATCTATGACGAATTCCGTGTGTGATTTCTCGGTCCTCGAAATGACAAACTATATCTTTAATTTTTAATTCTTAATTTTTAATTGTCAATTAATCTAATATTTAAACTTCTTCAAACTACTTTCCAACTGATTTTTCGAACCGTTGAAAGGCGTTAAATAAAAACTATATTGATAATTTCCAGATTTAATCTGATATTGCTCAATTGGTTGTGCTACAATCGTCCAGCTGTCGTTTCCTCCCACTCCCATTTGGATTAAATCGATGTTTAATATCAAAAATCCTGGATCTTTTAAATCATATGTATGACCTGATGCACTTAGGTTTTCTTGTGTGTAAGGCCATGCGCTCATGCTTAAAACTTTGGAATCATTAACTACCATAAAACCTTGATTTTTCTGAGGAGTTGTCAATGCCATCCATCTTACATCACATCTGTTTCCGTTTTCTTGTGGTTTTGGGTAATGTTCGATGAAATCATTAATTGGAAGTGAATATTTACCAACAAACGAGCCAAAACTTCTGTCGCTGTAATTTTCCAATTCTCCTTTTCCGTACCACGAAATCTGATCGAATTTTCTTTGAACTCCCATCTGCATTCCGATTTTTGGAAGGTTTGGCAATTTGTCTGAAGCTTTCAAACTATAATCTACTTTTATCACTCCTTCTGGACTGATGTTATAGACTACGTTTACGCTTGCACTATCTTTTATAATTTCGTAATCGCTTATTACTTTAATTTCAGAAGCCGATTTATCGATTTTCACGTTAACCAATTTTGGTTTTGCTTTGTACCATTGTTTCAAAAGCTTTTGCGATTTCCATCCGCGTTTATCGTTGTCTGTAAGTGGTCTTACGAAATTTGGCAACAAAGGTGCAAAAACTTGTTCTTCTCCGTTGAAAACATACGAACTCAAAGCTCCGTTTGTTTTTCCAATCGTAATATCAAAAGCTTTTCCTTTGATTTTAAATTCTGAATCAGATTCCGAAATATTCAAAGCTTCTTTTTTTGCATTTAAAACCAAAGCTTCTTTCTTTTTCAACTGAAATTGATCTTCGGCAACCACATATCCTTTTGAAGCCCAAAGTTCATCTGCTGAAAGTTGAAATTCAATATTCAAAAGATATTCAGCATCATTTTTCATTTTTGGAAGATATACGCTGATATCTATTGTTGTCGATTGTCCTGCTTCTACTTTTAATGGTTTTAAAATCTGAGTTTTGATTACGTTTCCGTTTTCCAACACTTTTAAAACAGGAACATAACCTTCTAAAGATTTAACCGCCTGACGATTTTTAATTTCTAATTGATTTCCGTTTAAAGTCGAAATCGCTGGCTGATACACCCATTTGTTTTCAAAAATAGAGCCTTTTGGTTTTCCGTTAGAATCTACAATTCCTTTTGTATTGAAGTTTCCGTCATGGTATTTTTCACCAAAATCTCCTCCGTGCGCAAAATAATTTTGACCAGATCTTGAATCAAATTTCACTAATCCTTGGTCTTT
>NZ_DASWYK010000088.1:0-14524 GCF_036405015.1 Flavobacterium sp.
TAAAAAATCTAACTATGAGATTACCTAAAGAAATTATTAACGGATTTTTGATATTTGCAGGAATTGCCTTGTTCTTTCTTTTGATGGAACTTTTAAATCTCTCCAATTTATTTTATTTAAGACTTTTGAATGTTCTTTTTATTCTATATGGTGTAAACAGAACTTTAAAAATGAATCTTGCTGAAGGTAAAGTTGGTTTTCTTCCTAATGCAATATCTGCTATAATTACTTCATTTACAGCTGTTGTAATAAGTATTGTAGCACTTCTAATGTATAGCTATGCGAAAGGTGGTGATAATTATGTGAAATCATTGTCATCGGCTTTTATGTTTGGCGGAGAACCTTCCGTTCCAGCATATTGTCTTTCCTTATTCTTTGAAGGAACGGCATCATGTATCATTGTAACACTTTTATTGATGTTATATTGGAACAATAAATATGCAGCTGACTAAAAAAAGTAGGAAATAAAATAAATCCCCAAAAGAAATGATCTCACTTCTTTTGGGGATTTATTTTAAATGTATCTATTCTTAATAATCATCATCTTCGTCTTCATCAGGTTTGGTTTCATCCAAAGTTCTTCTGTTGGCATCATTATCGAAATCATCATCTTCATCTTCATCTTCATCTTCATCTTCATCTTCATCTTCGTCTTTTAGATCTTCATCTAAATCTTGCGCTATAGAAGCGTTTTTTTGGAAGAAAGGGTCAGAAGTATCATTTTCGTCCTTATGAGTAGCAGACTCTCCATCTTCATTTTCATAATATTCAGGCGTATGTTTGTGTCTATTGGACTCGTTCTCATGCTGATTAATAGCAGGATCTTTTTTTTCCATAAGTTCTGAATTGATCGAATCGCTGGCTGAATGATCTGCCGCGTGATAAGTAAGATCTTCCTGATCGTAGTTATCATAATTTTCTCTTGACATAATAGTTAATTTTAATTTGTTAATCTTGATTCTTAAAAAGTTAAAGGCTTATATTTTATCCAGTTTTGACGGATCTGTCGCCTCATCGATACTTTTTCCTTCAGTGTTTCTGTTCTTATTTTCATTGTCTCTCTTTTCCTTAATTTCATCGTCTTTTTCAGAATAGTCATTTAACCGACCAGCTTCTCCCGTACTTCCAGCAGGCTGCATACTACCTGATCCGCTATAAGAACTATTTGCGTTTTGGTTTGTATTTTCCTCGTTACTGTTTCCTGAGTTTTGTTTATCATTTTCCATAATTATAAATATTGAGTAATTCTTCACTAAAGTAACAAGACTGACTTTCAGAGTTTTATATTATTACACTGCGTTTTTATATAATATGTTAGGTTTTAGGGTATAATGGTTTAGGAATGGAATAATTAGGAATTGAAATTTTATAAATTGAAGAATTAAAACTTATAAAAAACAAAAAAGGCTGCCTCCAAGACAACCTTTAATGACTAATAAAATAAAAATGTATCCTAAAGTTTTACTTTCCTGATTGACTTTCAGGGTTCATAATAACTTCAACGCTACTTGAACTATCCAAAACGTGCTTACTAAACTGCTGAATAGTTTTCTGATTAATTTTAGAAATTAAACTTTTATATTCTTCATCCGAAGAAAACGGAATCTGATTTAAACTGTAATTATATAAAGTTGTAGCCCAGAAAGAGTTTGTTTTAAGTGACTCTTCTCTGTTTTTCAACAACGCTTTTTTGATGTCTTCTAAATCATTTGCATTGACTGGATTTGATTTTAAATCGTTTATTTCTTTCCAGACAATTTGCATTAATTTTTCTTGTTTATCAGGATTGCAATCAAAAGTCAAAGCAAGGCTAAAAGTAGGTTTTGGAATAATTTCTAGATTACCGCCAACATTTACGCCATAACTGCCACCTTCTTCTTCTCTAATAGTTTGAAGAAAACGTTTCGATAATAATTCGCCAATGATGTACATTGTCATGGCATTTTCTTTGGTATATTCTGTTTTTCCAGTCAAATTCAAGTAAACAGTGCTTTTGGCAACTTCCATCGGACGATTGAAATGCACCACTGTTTTTCCTTTTTTAGGTGCAATATTATGATCTACAAAAGTCTCTTTTAAAGCAGGATTTGATTTTAAATTACCGATGTATTTCTGAATCATTTCTAAAGCATTTTCAGGAATATTTCCAACAAAGACAAAAGTGAAATCTGATGCATTTTTAATTCTGTCTCTGTAAATAGCTTCTGCTTTTTGTAAATCGATATTTTCTAGAAATTTGTCATTAAAAATAAAAGTCCTCGGATTATTGTTTGAATTGGCTAAATCAACAGCATCTTTAAACGCATTATCATTATCTTTTTTGATCGTTTCCAAACGGTTTTTATACTGTTCTTTTAAGATATTGAAAATATTCGGGTCAAAACGAGGCGCTTCTACAGAAAGGTAAAGCAATTGCAACATGGTTTCGAAATCGGCTTTATTAGAACTTCCTTGAAATCCTTGTGTATTTTGACTAATAAACGGAGCAGATTGTGCTATTTTTCCCGTCAGTTTTTCTTTTAAACCCATATTGTCAAAATTGCCCAAACCAGATGATCTCGCAAGAACTGTAGCAATTTCAGCAGAAGCCAAATCTTCAGTTTTAATTAAAGATTTACCTCCTTTAGCAAAAGCGGTAAGGACAATCTGATCTTGAGAATAAGTCGTAGGCAATACAATTACATTGGCACCATTTTCTAAAGTATAACCTTTTGCTGCAGCAATTCCTGGAATTTCAAATGTCTTTTTGATTGGCGCAGGTTTTAATTCCTTAGCAATTAAAGGCTCATTATTTTCCTTTTTGTTGTAAGGTTCCAAAGTCTTGTTTTCTACTTTTTTCATTATCTGAACAAGTGTATCTTTGGTTGGGAAATTGGCTTTGTCTTCTTCAGAACCAGTTACCAAAAGTACTTGATTGGTTGGTTTCTGAATGGTTTTTACATAAGCATTCAATTCTTCTAAAGAGATGCTTTTTATAATGCCCACAATCAGTTTATAATCGTCATCAGCAGAAAGAAATGGTTTTGCTTTCAAGAAATAGTTCGTCAATTTTTCCGACCAGCTATCGTTATCAACTTTATCTTTATTGCTAAGAAAATCGTCATAAGAACTGATAAAAAGTTTTTTGGTTCTATCAAGTTCTGCCTGCACAGCTCCAAAGCGTTTTAAACGTTCTGTTTCAGTATATGCTTCTTCGAATGCTTCAAGATTTTTTCCTTTTTTCGGTCCAGCCGAAATATTAAAGGATGTATTTAATCTTGAAATTGGTTCAAAATAAGCGTTAAAACCTAAAGCACTGCTTTGATTTTTTAAAATCAATTCTTTAAAACGATTGTTTAGAATACTGGTGTAAAAAGAATTCATCACATTTTTTCGAGTCACAATACTGTCTTTTACCAAAGGTTCGTCCAACACATATTTCAATGTAATTGTGGTTGAAGAAGCTTCCTTATCAGAGGCAGTTCCAAAATACAGTTCGTCGTGTTTCGGGATTGCTTCGTAGTTTCTTGGAGCTGTTTTTTTTGCTAACGGAATTCCAGAAAAAATAGTTTTTACTTTCTCTTCCATTGCTTTTACGTCAATGTCTCCCACAATGATTACAGCCTGTAAATCGGGTCTGTACCATTTTTTGTAATAGTTTCTCAGTTCAGGATATTTGAAGTTATTGATGATATTTAAATCACCAATAACATCTCTTTTGCTGTATTTTGAACCTTTGTACAAAACCTGATCCGTCTGCATCTTTAAACGGAAATCGCTTGTACGGCGCGTTCTCCATTCTTCTCTGATAACACCTCTTTCGGCATCAATTTCTTCATTAGTCAAAGAAAGAGAACCAGACCAATCGTGTAAAACCCAAAGCGTAGAATCGATTAGTTTTTCGTTTGTCACAGGAACAGTGCTGATGTTGTACACTGTTTCGTCTTGAGCTGTATAAGCGTTGATATCTTTACCGAAACTTACACCATTTTTTTCTAACATTTTAATGATTCCTTTTCCTTTAAAATGTTCCGTTCCGTTAAAAGCCATATGTTCTAAGAAATGCGCCAATCCGTTTTGATTGTCGTCTTCTAGAATAGCACCAACGTTCTGAACAAAATAAAAACTGGCTCTGTCTTTTGGTTCTTCGTTATGCAGAATATAATACGTTAAACCGTTTTTCAATTTTCCAGTGGTAACGTTTTTATCTAGCGGAATTGTGGTTTTGAACTGCGAAAATGCGCCTTGAAAAGACAAGGCCATTACCGCAATGATGATATTTTTTTTAGTATTCATTTGTTTTGAGTTTTATCTTCTATTTCTTCTAATAAGTATAAAAGCACCACTTAGTATAATCAACAATGGGAAGATTCCAATAAATAAGATTTTGTCAATGAAAACTTGATTGGAAGTAATCGTGATTTTATTGTCGATTTTTTGAGGACGAGTTGTATCAATTGGAAATTGGTAATTACTGAACCAACTGAAAATATCAGTTACAAATTGGAATGTTCCAGAACCACCGCGGCTTAATTCGGCATTGCCCATAAAATCAGCATCTCCGGCAACAATTATTTTTTGCGTTTTGCCATTGATGTTTCTTGTTAATGCTGTTACCAACGGAATTTCTTTTGAAGACGGCTGTTTTTTCAAATCTTCTGAAATAGAAGTAATTCCTGCCTGAGATTCCCAAACTGGATGATTATTAGTTTTTAAAAGAGGTGTAACTTTAAATCCTGCATCTTTTACAGCTGTAATACCGCTGCTTCCTAAAAACGGAATGGGGTTATTGATTTTACTTAATTTGATTACAGTAGAATCAACATTTTTTTGAAGCTCGGTTACTAGGAAATCAGGCGAATTTGTTTCACTTTCCTGAACTAAAGTCTGTTTTGTAAATCCGATGCCCAATTTATCTGTAATAGAAGCCAAAGCCGAATTCGTTTCTGGTTCTGCCAAAAGCATTAAATTTTTGCCTTGATCAATGTACTTGTTAATACGGTCAACAGCACCTTGACTTAATTGTGTTTTAGGGTCAGCAATAATTAAAATAGCAGTTTCAGAAGGGATATTCTGCGCATTGATATCAACAGAAGAAACATCAAATCCTTGATTGATTAAAGAGTTTCTAAATGTTATTTCGTTAAATCCTGTCTTATAATTTTTATCTCCGTTTTTATCAATACTGCGTTCCATGTTTCCAGTTGCAAATACAATTTTTACAGGATTGGAAACTAAGCGCTTTAATGAAGCTGAAATTTCTTTTTCAAATGGCACTTTAAACAAGTCATCAAACATTCTTAGGTAAGTCTTTTTCCCGTTGTATTCGACAGTTCTGACTACTCTGTTTTGTTCAGGCCCTAGATCGATGATTTTTTTGATTTCTGCAGGAGAATATAATTTTTTAAGTTTCATATCCTGAGACTCAACCATTTTTTCAGCAAGCTGTTTGTCGTTTAATCCTGGGTTTTGGGCATACAAAGCCTCATTTGTTGAAGTATCATAATAATAAACATACTCCATTTCTATTTGAGGCAAAAATCGGGTATATTTTGAAAAACTAGCAATATCTGAATTTTGAGCATACGGCATTGCGACAAAATAGTTGATATCCAATAAGTTCACATAAGTGGTTATTTTAACTGGTCCTTCTATTTTATCGACAATATCTAAACTGCTTTTTGTTAAAGTATTGTCTTTATTACGAGTCATATCCTGATAAAAAGTAAGAGGAGCTCTTGAGGTAATATAACCCAATGACAATACAACAGTTATTAATAAAGCATATTTTAAAACTCTTTTTGAAAGACTCTGTGCATCTCTTCCTGTTTGGAGTTTATAGATGCTAAGCACAATAAACAAAGCACTTACCAAAATAAAATAAAATACATCTTTAGAAATAATTAAACCTTCAAGCATTTCATTTGCACGTCCTGCAATAGATAAGAAATACGTGATATCTTTTACGATTTCTACATCTTGCCAAAGTTTACCAATAAAGTTTAATCCCGCCAAAACTACTAGAGTACTAATTGCGGCCACAACTTGATAAGAGGTAAGACACGACATAAAAAGTCCGATTGCGGCATAAGTGCAAACCAATAAATACAAACCAATTAGTCCTGAAATAACGAATTTAACATCAAGGTTTTCAATCGAGAATCCAGCGATAATCACCTGAATTCCGAGTATGGCAACAAACAGCAAACAATAAGCGGCAATGGCTAAATATTTACCTAAAACAATTTCTTTGATTTTTATTGGAGAAGAAAGTAAGAGTTTAATGGAGCCGCTGTTAATTTCACGGCTCACTAAACCCATTGTCAATAGTGGAACATATAAATATAGGTAATTCTGCATTTCAGTATAAAGACCACTGAATCCCGAAAATATAACCTGCGACAAGTTGTCCATTTCCTGACCTATTTTTTGTGCTTTTTCAAAACGTTCAATAGAATCAAAGAATTTCCAGCTCGACTGGATTGAAAATATGACTAAAACAACCCATGCAACAGGTGAGTAGAACATCGTGTTGAGTTCTGTTTTAGCAATTCTGTATATTGTTTTCATTTGTTTATTTTTTAAGAAAGAATAGCGTTTTTAGATGGGGCTTTTTTAGATAATTGGGCAAAGATTTCGTCTAATGAAACTTTTTCAAATTGAATTTCACGAAGTTTCCAGTTGTTGTAAACACTAACTGATACAATTTTTTCAGCAATTTCCTGTGTACCACTGAAAGTAATCTGTACTTTTTTAGGAGTTAGGTAAACCGCTTCTGTGATTTCCGAAATTTCTTTGAATGCCTCAACAGCTGGCGGATTTTCAAAACTAGCTGTTAGTTTATCGGCTTCGATATAATTATTAAAAGCATCCAAAGTATCTGCAAAAACCATGTGACCATTTTCAATCATTCTGATATCCTGGCAAGTTGCCTGAACTTCAGAAAGAATATGTGAAGAAAATATCACAGCTTTGTCTTGGGCTATTTTCTTAATTAAATTTCTAACCTCTAAAATCTGATTGGGATCTAATCCGTTTGTTGGTTCATCAAGAACTACCAATTTTGGTTCATGAATGATAGCCTGCGCGATTCCAACACGCTGTCTGTAACCTCCTGATAAGTTTTTGATTAAGCGGTGGCTGAAATGCGAAATACCACATTTTTCCTTTGCTTTTTCTACCGCATTTCTTAGGTTTTCTTTTGGTACCAATCGCAATTGGGCACAGTGAATCAAATATTCATCTACTGTTAAATCAAGGTGAAGTGGTGGAGTTTGAGGCAAAAAACCAATTAATTTTTTGGCTTCAACCGGATTTTCTTTCAGGTTAATTCCGTCGATAAATATATTACCATGCGTTTGATTTAAAACCCCGCAAAGAATATTCATGGTAGTAGATTTTCCGGCTCCATTTGATCCTAGAAGCCCTAGAATCCTGTTTTCTTTGATTTCAAAACTAATATTTTGTATTGCCCAATCCTTACTGTATTGATGCGACAAGTCCTCAACTCTTACAATTGTTGTTTCCATAGTGTTTTTTAAAAGCGCAGGAATGTTTTTAATTCACATTCCTGCGTTATTTTTAGTATTTAGTATCCTGAATTTTGTTTTAAGAAAGGATTCGAACGAAGCGCCGTTTCCGGAATTGGATATAAAGCATCTGTAGAAGCCCAGATTTTATCTGTTAAAACAGAAAGAGTTGCGTCTATTTTGCCAGTTCTTTTAAGATCTAACCATCTATGGCCGTTTTCTGCAAAAAATTCACGTTGTCTCTCTAGAGCAATTAAATCCAGAAGCTGAGTCTGATTTGTTAAAGTAGTATTGCCCAATAAAGCTCTGTTTCTAATCACATTAATATCTTGCTGAGCACCAGTAATATCATTAGATTGTACTCTGGCTTCAGCTCGGATTAAAAATAATTCAGCCAATCGAAGCACTGTTGAGCGTTCAATAGGAGAAGAACCAAATCTGTTTTTATATTTAGTTGGCGCAACACCAGAAAGGTTACCCTGTGTGCCTGTAATATTTCGGGTCCAGTTTATTTTTCTAGCATCATCCGTTTCAAACAAAGTACTTCCGTTTCTCAGTAAAAATGTTGCTGTGTTTGCATTTACAAAAACAGAAGATCCTTCGTAAGTATATTGTACATTGAAATATGGAATTTGTAAAATAGATTCGTTATTATCTGCAATAAAAGGACTATTTGTAGCAGACAAACCCGTAATCATATTGTAAGTCGCAGTTTCGTTGATTACAGCAGTTGCGTGGTTAGCAGCTTCGTTCCATCTTCCTAAATAAAGATTTACTCTAGCCAATAAAGTTTCAGAAGCCCATTTTGTTGCTCTAATTCTTTCGTTATCATAATTATCATAATTTGTTGGAAGATCTTGAGAAGCTTCTGTCAAATCTTTAATAATTTGTGTATATACAACATCTTGAGGAGATTGTGGAAGCAAAGCTGATACATCTATATTAGTTGTCAATACCAAAGGCACATTTCCCCAAATATTAGTTAAATAAAAATAAGAGTAAGCTCTAAGGAATTTAGCTTCAGCTATCCATTGTCTGCTTTTGGCTGGAGTAAGCGAAGTACTTTTGGTAATTCCTTCAATAACATTGTTTGCATTATAAATGGTTTTATACAATTCTGTCCACATACTGCCCACTGTTCCGTCAGTTTCAACAAGTTCATTAGTATTAGCAGTATTGGTTAAGCCGCTCGCCAATATAAGTTCGTCTGAAGTTTGTCCAAGAATACTATGAATGTGATTATAGTAAAAACCAGCCACCATACTTTGGTAAATTCCATTTACAGCTGCTTCTGTTGTGGCATCTGAGGCATAAACTGTTTCTGATGATAACTGGTTGCTCGGAAGATCTACTTCAAGAGCACTGTCACAGCTTGTTAATCCCAGTAAAATTGAAAACGAAAATGCAGCGATATATTTAGTTGAAATATTTTTCATGATTTTTTAGATTTAAAATGTAAACTGAGTTCCAAATGTGATTGTACGCAATGGAGGCAGAGCCAAACCTTGTGTTTCTGGATCAAGTCCTTTGTAGCTGGTAATGGTTAATAAATTTTGCCCTTGAAGAGAGACACGTACAGCTTGTAAGTATTTTTTCGTAGTTTCACTCAACGGAATCTGGTACGAAGCACTAACATTTTTTAATTTGATATAAGAGGCATCTGTCATAACAGCATTTGAACCGATGTAGTTAAAATAGCTGTTTTGGTAACCTGAACTCAGAACATTTCCTTTTGCTAAATAATCATTGAATTCATCCACTTGAAAATTAGCAGTTCCATAAGGATATCCTGGTTGCGTTCCTGTAGAAGCCATTAAAGTGGTACCTTCTTGTTTTACGAACTGAAATAAAAAGTCAAGAGTAAAAGCTTTATAGCTTATAGTATTAGAGATACCACCATAATATTTTGGATAGTTTGGCCCATAATATTTTCTGTCTCCTCTGCCAGTTTCTGCAAATCCACTAGAGATTCTTCCATCTCCATTTGCATCTTCAAATTGAGCAACTCCGTTTGCATTAACGCCTGTGAAATTATATAAAAAGCGAGATCCCAAAGGTTTTCCAACCACATATTGAGAGTAATAGCTAGTAAATTCTATTCCAGGAAATGAAACCAGTTTATTGGAGTTGGTAGAGATATTAAATGAAGTTGACCAGCCGAAGTTTTTAGTACGAATGTTGGTTGTTCCTAAAGTAAATTCCCATCCTTTGTTTTCAACTTCAGCAGGTAAATTTGCTGTATAAGTTGTAAATCCTGCTTGCGGACTAAGTGTATAGTTCACCAACTGATTGCTTGAAGTATTTCTATAATAAGCAGCACTGAAAGAAATACGATCGTTGTTGAAACTTAAGTCAAGCGCAGCCTCAAATTTTCTTGTCAATCCCCATTTGATATTCGGGTTTGCAATTCTAGATGCTGTCATAGAAGGATTTCCGTTTCCATAAGTACGAGTGTCAAAAGTGTCGGCATATTGATAATCTCCAATTTCGTCACTTCCTATTTCTCCATAACTTGAACGAAGTTTTCCAAAACTTAATATTGGAATATTTTTCATGAAATTTTCTTGAGTGAAAACCCATGCCGCTCCAATTGAGCCAAAGTTTCCGAAACGATTATTGGCACCAAAACGAGAAGAACCATCTCTTCTAAAATTTAGATTTAAGATGTATTTGTTCTCAATATTATAGTTAACTCTACTAAAAATAGAAATGTATTTATATTCTACAGAGCCATTGTTTGCCGTAACATTTTCTGCGGTAGCTAAATTACCAATCAGATTGTCTGAGCTGTAACCACTCGAATACACATAAGCAGGCATTTCGGATTTTCTATTTTGCCAAGAACTTCCAACAAGTGCCGTAAAGTTTCCTTTCCATAATGATGTGGTATAATTCAATTGAGGTTCAACCGTAAAATTATTAGTGTTATTGGTTGAAGTAACGTAAGATCTTTGGAAGTTCATAGTTCCGCCACCAGCTTCAGTATAAACATGATTACTTGCAGATCCTGGCATGAATTGTTTGGTTTGCATCTGCGCTCTTCCGTATCCTAAATCGGTTTTAAAAGAAAAACCTTTTGCAATTTCATATTGAAGACTTAAACTTGTAATCAAGTTAAGTCCTTTATCATCAACTCTTTTTCCTAAAGCAGCAAGCGGATTGATATCGCTGAAATAATCAGGAGACCAATAATAACTTCCGTCTGCATTGTATAAAGGGCGGTTAGGTGCAGTGCTAATAGCGTAATTAGTAATATCAAAAAAAGGAAGTTTGTTATTATCTGTAGCAAAAATTATCGATGCACCTATTTTTAATTTATTATCTAGCGTACTATGATTAACATTAAAGTTGGTTGAAAATTTATCATAACTAAAATCTCCAGGAACAACTGTCGTTTCTTTATGATAAGCACCGCTTAAAAGAAAATTGGTTGTTTCATTTCCTCCTTTTAAAGAAGCGGAGTAATTATTAAAATTAGCAGTGCCACCAATTAATTTTTTCTGCCAATCTGTGTAAGCATTAGGATCCCAGTCTGTAAGCGCAATTCCATTACTGAAATTAGAAGCTGTATCGCCATTGTTGTCTAATGCAGTTTGCAGCATATTAAGATAAGCAGGAGTATCTAATGTTTTAATCATATGGGCTACTTCAGAAACCCCTGAATTGGTAGTAATTGTAAATTCAGTTTTTCCAGATTTTCCTTTTTTAGTGGTGATCAATACAACACCATTTGCTCCCCTTGAACCGTAAATAGCAGTTGCGTCTGCATCTTTTAGAATTTCAATACTTTGAATATCATTCGGATTAATGATGTTTAAAGGGCTTGTCGATTTTTGAGCTCCTCTAATTACATTATCATCTTGCACTTGTTGTTTGATATCATCACCAATGTAAGGAACTCCATCGACGATATACAATGGAAGGTTATTTCCAGCAATAAAGTTTCTTCCTCGAATACTAATATTCATATCACTTCCTGCATATCCAGAAGTCTGCGTTACAAATACACCCGGAGTTCTTCCTTGAAGCGTTTGCAAAATATTGGTTACAGGCTGTTTTTCAATATCTTCAGCTGTAATTTTAACTACCGATCCTGTAGAAGTTCTTTTAGTCGTGGTTCCATAACCAATAACTACAATCTCGTCAAGTTTAGCTAAATCGGGTTGCATTTTTACCGTTAACGAAGTCTTATCTTCAACAACAATATCCTGTGTTTTATATCCTAAATAAGAGAATCTTAACGTATGTTTACCTGATGGTAAATGAATGTAAAATCGCCCGTCAAAATCTGATATACCTTGCTTGTTACTTCCTACAAGTAACACGCTAACCCCAGGAAGTGGTTGGCCATTTTCATCAACAATTTTTCCTTCAAGGACATAATCTGCATCTTCGTTCTCTGTTTTAGAGGTTGTTGTGACAGCTTTCGGTTGTTCTTTTTTATAGATTATGACATTTTTGTCAACTTGTTTGAAGACGAGGTTAGTGCCTTCAAATACATTGTTTAAAATATCACTTACAGTTCGGCGTCCGCGAGGTGTGGTTACTTTTGGAAAATCCTTTATAATCTGCGGTTGGTAGGCAAATAATAATCCCGTTCTATTTTCTATGGTTTTAAACAGCGTTTTGATATCTTGGTTATGAAGTTCAATATCAACAGATATAGACTCCAGATTCTGGCCGCTCATTTCGGTAGCAAAGATCATATGAGTACCGCAGGTCAGTAAGAAAATGTGGAATAAACTGATTCGCATAATCATAATGGTTTTTTTTGACAAATGAAAAAAAGACGAATTCTTTTCACTGTCAAACATGGTTGTTTTACAGCGTAATTTCATAAATTTGCTTGTTTTTTAATGGTTACTGGATTAATTGTTAAAAATCTTGGCCATCTGGTGTAGGAGCTGGATGGCTTTTTTAATTTGGTTTTTGGTTAATTTTTCTGTTTTTAAAGGTTAATATTTCATTTAAAAAGCGTTCTAAGTAGGAGGTTAGTCCGCTTTTGTCTTTTCATTTTTACTCACAGCCTTTTCCATCAATTACGATAGAACCAGCTTTATTGTATCGGTATTCTGTTTCAATAACACTACAGATTACTTTTAGAACATGATCTAAATCTTCTTCATTTAAGAAACTAGCTGTGATACGGCAGTTCTTAATTTTATCATTGGCAATAAGAATCGAAACTTTATATTTCTGAGAAATTAAAGAAACCGCTTCAGCCATATTTATGTCATCCAAAATCAGGTAATTGCTTTTCCATTCTGTTACAACAGCAGCGCTTACTGTATTTTGTTGATAATTTAAAGTAGTTTTATCGACTTTAATCTGCTGATTTGGAGTAATGACACCGTAAATTTTTTCGGTATCTCCAACCTGAACTTTACCTCGTGCCACTGTAACTTCAATATTGTTGGAAGAATTTTGAGCATTGATGTTAAAAGCCGTTCCCAAAACCTTAGTTTGTACTTTTCCAGTATGCACAATAAAAGGTTTTTCTTTATTGTGTTTAATATCAAAAAAAGCTTCACCAACCAGAGTTACTTCACGGGTATTTTTGTCAAAAGAATCCTGATCGTATTTTAAACTACTGTCATCGTTTAATAAAACGGTACTTCCATCGGGAAGACGTACTAATTGTTTTCCACTAAAATCTACTAAAGTGCTTGCTACAACAACATCTTGTTTAACTTCTGGAGTTGTAAAAGACGGTTTTTGTTGAAAGAACATTGAATTTCCAACTGCAATAAGAACTGCAACACTTGCAGCAACTAAAACAGTTTGCAGAATTTTTTTTCTGTTTCTTTTCTTCGGGTTTAAAGGCAGAACTTTAGTTTCTGTTGATGGTTTAGATAAAATGTATTGAAGAATATCGTCTCCTTGTTTTTTATCCATTATTTCAGTAACATCATCTTTTTCCAACAGATTCTGAATTTTTTCTTTTAGAAAATCATCATAAGCACCCTGCTGAATTATTTCCATCATTTGCTGCTGTTCTGCTTCAGATAATTTATTCTGCAGATAGCCTTCAAATAATTCTTCGAACTTTTTTTGCGACATTTTTTCGTAGATTAGATTAGTACTTTTTGGTTAATGATAGATTTTTTTTTTTTTTTTTTTTTTCAGCCCTTCTAATTTTTTAGGGTAAAGCCATGTTTATATTGGCCCTTTTATATAAAGACCATTTAAAAAAGGGGAGGGAGTAGTCGAAAGTGAAAAAAAATGTAAAAAAAATGTAAAAAAAATAAAACGAGGCTTTTTTGAAAGAAAAACCTTTAGACTATAATTTAAAAAATAGAAGAAGTGACATAAACATATTCATATACGGAGAAATCTTTATGCGAATAAATTTTAAAGCCTGAGCCATATGTTTTTTTACGGTCTCTGTAGAAATTCCTAAATCTTCGCCAATTTTCTGATGACTCAAACCGTCTCTTTTGGCCATTTGATACACTTTTTGCTGCTGTGGCGGAAGTTGTTCTACTATCTGATTTAAAATCGTATTGTATTGTTCGTCTTTGATGGTAATATCGGTGTCGATTAAACCAGTATCATTCAGATTGATTTCAGATATAATAGAAGTTTCCCTTGCAATTTTCTTGATCGAGTTGAACAAATGATTTCGGGAAATAATAAAGATATAGTTCTCAAAATTAGCTATTTCTGCTAAAGTTTCTCGGTTCTGCCAGATTTTTAAAAAGATATCTTGAACCGCTTCTTCGGCTAAAATTTTTGATTTAGTGATTTTTAAAGCAGTAGAATAAACTATGTTTTTGTATTTGTTGTAGATGGTTGTAAATGCAAGCTCGCTCCCCTGAGATAACTCAAGAAGAAGTTTTTGTTCTGTGGTATTAGAATTTTGAGACATGCTTTTTGGTAACAATCTATTCAGCAATATTATTTATTTTTTTTTAATCTTAGATTATTTATCGTAAACATGCCTATAAAAATATTGTTTTAATAGTTTATCATTAAAATAATAAATAATTGTAAAAATAAATAACACTCTTTTGCAT
>NZ_DASWYK010000089.1:0-23295 GCF_036405015.1 Flavobacterium sp.
TAATTTAAAAGTTGACCGTGAATTTGAAACAATAGAATTAACTAAAAAAACACTTGGTTTAGCTTCAGATTCAAAACTTGAAAATTATGTTGTAAAAGATTTAAGCAATAATTCATTTTTAGAAAGTCAAACCGTTGATAACGATGGCGACGGAATCATGGATCTTCTTTTATTTCAACCTAAAATTAAAGCTTCTTCTAAACAGGATTTTGAGGTTTTAAAAGGAACAAATCCAACGGCGTCAAAAGTAATTAGCTGTTATTCTCGTTTTGTTCCCGAACGTACAGACGATTATGCCTGGGAAAACAACAAAGTTGCTTTTAGAACTTATGGTCCTGTGGCACAAAAAATGGTTGAAGACAAAGTTCCTGGAGGTACATTAACCAGTGGAATTGACGCATGGCTAAAAAAAGTGGAATATCCAATAATTAACAAATGGTACGAAAAAACCGTAAACGGAACCGGAAGTTATCATAAAGATACAGGAGAAGGTTTGGATAATTTTCAGGTTGGAGACAGCCGTGGAATTGGCGGAATTGCAGTAAATGTAGACGGCAAATATTACTTCTCTAAAAATTTTATCAGTTGGAAAACCATCACTACGGGACCAATCCGAACTAGTTTTATTTTAACTTATGCCGATTGGGATGCTAAAGGCAATAAAATAACCGAATCTAAATTAATCAGTTTAGATTATGGAAGCCAGCTTTCTCGTTTTGAAGTCAATATAACTGGAACTAAAACTGTTTCTGCAGGACTAACATTACATGACAAAAAAGGAGTTTCAGAAACAAATTTAAAAGAAGGCTGGGCAAGCTATTGGGAACCAATTGATGATTCTGAAATCGGAATGGGTTTGGTTATTCCAAAAGCTTCTGTAGTTAGTTTTGATAATCATGTTACTGATGAAAAAGAATTAAGCAATCTTTACGGAAACGTTGCTGTTAAAAACGGAAAAGCAATTTATTATGCTGGTTTCGGTTGGAAAAAAGGAAGTCCGTTTCAGACTAAACAGGAATGGGAAAAATATCTAAGTTCTTTTGCTGAGAAAATTAATAATCCTTTGATTGTGAAGGTTAAGAAATAATCGTTTTGCCACTAAGGCACTAAGGCACAAAGATTTTGTTTTCTAGATTGAACATAGCCAATGGTTTCAACCATTGGAACGCAACGAAAATCACAATACGTTCCCCAAGGTTGAAACCTTGGGCTATGTTCACATTTTATGTTTTAAAAACTTTGCGTCTCAGCGACTTTGCGAGATTAAAAAACCAAAGCTTAAAACCCAGCAGCTTAGCGACAAAAAACTATCGCTTAGCAGGAAAATAATTCTCCTTCAAAATAATTTCCAACGGAATATAATGCGTTTGTTCTGTTTCTTCCTGAAGAACCAATTTCTTATACAAATAATTAATTCCCATATAGCCTTGATCTTCTGGTCTTTGGTTAATTAAGAAATCAATTACACCTTTGTTGAGATATTCGATGTTTTCTTTAAGTAAATCGAAACCAATAATTCGAACTCCTTTGATATTGTTTTTTTCTAAAAACTCAGCTACAATATAAGCTCTCGAATTCGGCACAAAAACACTGTTTACACCAGAAAACATTTCTAAACTTAATTGATCTATTTTGGAATCTTTGAGCGTAACTTCAGAAAACTTGAAATTGGTCAATTCATCGTGATCTTTAAAATAAGAATAAAATCCGTCAATTCGTTGCAAATAAACCGAAGTACTTTCAATTTCTCTTGTAATTTTAAAAATCAAAACCTGTCTTTCATTTTTGACAGCAAAACTGATTAATCTTCCTGCCAAATAACCACTCTGAAATGCATCTTGTCCCACATACGCATGCTGATTTTCTTCAGAAATATTAGAATCAATCATGACGATTGGAATATCTTTCTTTTGATATTCATTTAAAAAATCAACCGAATCTTGATAAAATATAGGAGCAAATAACAAACCGTCACAATCAAACTGCATCACTTTTTGAACTGTTTCCTTAAAAGAAACTAGATTGTAATCGTAAAAAAAATAATCCAAAACGATTCCGAATTTACTAAACTCTACAGCCGCTTTTTCAATTCCGTCAACCTGACTTCTCCAATATTCTAAAGTTTCAGACTTTGGTAGAAAAACAGCAAAATGAAACTTTCTATTTAATGCCAGATTACTTGCCAGAATGTTTCGCTTATAGCCAAACTCTTCAATTATCGCATTGACTTTATCAACCGTTTCCTGCGCCACTTGTCCGCGTTTGTGTATGATTCTGTCAACTGTTCCTGGAGAAACATTAGCTAGTTCGGCAATTTTCTTAATTGTTATGATATTGATTCTATTTAAGTTAAAAAAATAAAAGCAGTACAGTAAAATTAATTTATTTTATCAAAAATAAGTTGTTTTACAACGCATTTTACATACATTTGTAAAATACCGTGTACGCACACGCAAATATACACATAACATTAAAAAAACAATTCTTTTTTTATGTTATCTATTGAAAACTAACTATTAAAAACAAAACAACAACTAATAAAATGATAGTAGATTCATTACATAACGCAGCTAAATATTACAATCTGCATCCGAATTTTAAAAAAGCGTTTGATTATGTAAGTCAAAATGATATTGCTACTCTTGAAGAAGGTGCTTTTGAAATTGGCGAAGGCTTAAAGCTCATTGTAATTGTCGGACAAGGAAATACAAAAGAAGAAGCCGTAAAAGGATTTGAATGCCATGATAAAAACATTGACATTCAGATTTCTATCAAAGGTCCAGAAACTTTTGCATGGAAACCGAGAGAAAAATGTGTAAATCCGAATGGAGATTACAGTGACGAAAGAGATGTTCGTTTTTTTCATGATGCTCCAGATACCTTTTTTCAATTACAGGAAAAACAATTTGCCATCTTATTTCCTGAAGATGTACACACTGCAATGATTGGTGAAGTATTATTGAAGAAAATTGTAATAAAAGTAAAAATATAGTAATGAGTACAATTGAAAATGCTATAGAAGTTATTCTAAAACAAGGAATGCTTCCTTTATACTTTAATGCTGATGAGAATAAAAGTGTTGCTATTTTAAAAACACTTTATAATGTAGGAATCAGAGCTGTAGAATACACAAGTCGCGGTCCAGAAGCACTTTCAAACTTCAATAAAATGATTGAAGTAAGAGACGCTGAAATGCCAGGAATGCTTTTAGGAATAGGAACAATCAAAAATTTAACACAGGCTGAAACATATTATTTAGCTGGAGCGGACTTTTTTATCAGTCCCGGATTTGTTCCTGAAGTAGCTTCTTTTTTAATCGGAAAAGAAGTTTTATATGCCCCAGGATGTATGACGCCAACAGAAATTATTGCGGCTGAAAATACAGGTGTAAAATTCATTAAACTTTTCCCAGGAAATATTTTAGGTCCAGAATTTATGAGCGGCATTAGAGATGTATTCCCAGATTTAACTTTTATGCCAACTGGCGGAGTTGATACTACTAAGCAAAGTATTGAAACCTGGTTTAATGCTGGCGTTTCTGCTGTTGGAATGGGCAGCAAATTAATTAGTAAAGAAGTAATGGAATACGAAGCTTACGACACTATCGAAAAAGAAACGAAAAGAGTTTTGGATTTGATTGAAGCAATTAGAAATTAAATTTCATCCCGATAGCTATCGGGACCAAATTCCAATTAAAAAGAAACCTTAACTGTACTTTTCAATTTGGAATTTAGAATTTTAGTATTGGAATTTTAAATAAAAATAAACCATAACCTACTTTATATTTTCAAATTGGAATTTGGAATTTAAAGTATTGAAAATTTAAATTAAAAAAATGGATTCAATATTCAATCTAAAAGGTAAAATTGCACTGATTACAGGAGGTGCGGGAGTTCTAGGAAGCAATTTTGCTAATGTTTTGGCAAAACAAGGTGTTATTGTCGGAATCGTTTCACAATCACTTGAAAAAGCAGAAAGTACTGTAAAAACAATCGAAGCAAATGGTGGACAAGGTTTTGCTGTTCAAGCGAATGTTTTAAACAAAGAAGAAATAGAAAAAGTTAGAGATTTTATCGTTGAAAAATACGGTCGTCTTGATATTTTGATTAATGGCGCTGGTGGAAATATGCCTGGAGCAACTATTCAGCCAGATCAGGCCATTTATGATATGAAAAGTGATGATTTGCAAAAAGTTATCGATTTGAATATTATTGGAACCATGCTTCCAACTCAGGTTTTTTCTGAACTTTTTGCAAAACAGAAATCAGGAAATATCATCAATATTTCATCAGCATCGGCTCAAAGACCTTTAACAAGAGTAGTTGGTTATTCGGCATCGAAAGCGGCAATTGACAACTTCACACAGTGGATGGCGGTTGAATTGGCATCAAAATATGGAGAAGGAATTCGTGTAAACGCTATTTCTCCTGGATTTTTCATCGGTGAACAAAACCGTGCATTATTATTAACTCCAGAAGGTAAATTGACGCCAAGAGGAGAAAAAATCATTGACCACACACCAATGGGACGATTTGGTTCTCCAGAAGATATTGACGGTGCACTTTTATTCTTATGCAGCGACATGTCGAAATTCGTAACCGGAATAACATTAAAAGTAGACGGAGGTTTCGCCGCTACAAGTATCTAAAATATTAAAATAAATTACATAAAATGGAACAAACATTAAGATGGTTCGGACCAAATGATCCTGTTTCTTTACAAGATATTAAACAAACCGGAGCTACCGGAATTGTTACCGCTTTACACCATATTCCAAACGGACAAGTTTGGAGTATTGATGAAATTATTAAAAGAAAAGTAGAAATCGAACACGAAGACGGAGATCCTAAAAAAGGTGCTTCTGGTTTAACTTGGTCGGTTGTAGAGAGTATTCCGGTTCATGAAGACATCAAAAAACAAACAGGAAGGTATCTGGAATATATTGAGAACTATAAAGAAAGCATCAGAAATTTAGCTTTATGCGGAATTAAATGTGTTTGTTATAATTTCATGCCTGTTTTAGACTGGTCAAGAACTGATTTGTCTTATACAGTTGAAGACGGTTCAAAAGCTTTACGTTTTGACATTAATGCTTTTGCAGCTTTTGAATTGCATATTTTGAAAAGACCAGGTGCTGAAAACGAATATTCTGAAGAGCAAAAACAAAAAGCAAAAAGCTATTTTGAAGCCATGAATGCTGATGACAAAGTAAAATTACAGCAGAACATTTTGGCGGGTCTTCCAGGTGCTGAAGAAGCTTATTCTGTTGAAGATTTCTTAGTAACCTTAAGTGCTTACAATCATATTGACAGACAGGCTTTAAAGAATAATCTTTTTCACTTTTTAAAAGAAATTATTCCGGTTGCCGAAAGTAAAGGTGTTTTGATGGCCATTCACCCAGACGATCCTCCTTACCCTATTTTAGGACTTCCTAGAGTGGTGAGTACAGAAGAAGATTTGATTGAATTAATGAATGCTGCTCCTTCTCCATCAAACGGATTCACGATGTGTACAGGTTCGTACGGTGTTCGTGCTGATAATGATTTACCTGGAATCGTAAGACGTCATGGCGATAAAATGAATTTCATTCACTTAAGAAGTACGCAACGTGACGAAGAAGGAAGTTTCTACGAAGCGAATCACTTAGAAGGAGATGTTGACATGTACGAAGTTGTAAAAGCAATTTTGGAAGTGGAAAAAAGAAACAACAGCAAATTACCAATGCGTCCCGACCACGGACATCAAATGTTGGATGATTTGAAGAAAAAAACAAATCCAGGGTATTCTGCTATCGGTCGTTTGAGAGGTCTTGCAGAACTACGCGGACTTGAAATAGGGATCAAAAGATCTTTATAGTTAGGTTTTGCTACGAAGACATTAAGACACAAAGCTTTTCTTTTTAAGCTTTGTGTTTTTTTTGTCTCGCAAAGTCGCTGAGACGCAAAGTTTTTTCTGGTTCACGCAGATTTAAAAAGATTTAAGCTGATTTTATTTTTTTTAATTTTCAACAGAGAGCAAATAGATTTTAATTTAATCTGTTTAATCTGCGAGAAAACTAAATCTGCTTTATCTGCTAAAATCTTTTTAAATCTGCGTGAAATATAATCACTTTAATCCTCTAATCTGTGGCCTAAAAAAAAGTCTGAACAGAAAATTGGAACAGAAATAAAATCACATTACCAAAACTGTTACCAATTCATTAACAAAAAACAGACTGTAAATTATATGATTTTTCTTCATTATTAACTTACTTTGTAGTTATTCTAAAAATTGTAATCCTATGAAAAAAATTTATTTACTAGCAGTTACATTGTTTGCTGCTTTTACAGTTCAGGCACAAGACGTGGTGAAATTTGCTCCATTAGACAACAGTCCTGTTGATATTTCTTATTTCCCAAACAAAGCGGTTAAATTCAAAAAAACAGACAATCCAAATCCGGTTATCAAAGTTACTTATGCAAGACCTTCTGCTAAAGGAAGAACTATTTTTGGTGATGTTGTAAAGTTTGGTGAAGTTTGGAGAGTGGGTGCTAACGAAAATACAGAAATCAAATTCTACAAAGACGTAACAATTGGCGGTAAAAAAGTTCCAGCAGGTTACTATAGTTTTTTTGCAATTCCAGAAAAAGACAAATGGACGATCATCATCAATAAAGAATTGGATTTATGGGGTGGTTACGCTTATGACGAAAGCAAAGATGTAGTTAGAGTTTCTGTTCCTGTTAAAGCAGTTTCTACTCCAATCGAAGCTTTATCTATTGCGTTTACAACTCAAGGTAATATCGCTAATTTAGTTATTGGATGGGACAAAACAACTGTTGAATTGCCTATTACAGTTAAGTAATTTTTACTGATATATGCCACGAAGGCACAAAGTCGCAAAGTTTTTTTTAAAGCTTTGCGACTTTTTTTTAATCTCGCAAAGTCGCAGAGATGCAAAGTTTAATGCAAAAAAAACAACCATATAAGT
This sequence comes from Flavobacterium sp., assembly GCF_036405015.1. Lineage (GTDB taxonomy): Bacteria > Bacteroidota > Bacteroidia > Flavobacteriales > Flavobacteriaceae > Flavobacterium. The sequence continues at coordinate 6,971 of NZ_DASWYK010000089.1, forward strand.
CATATAAGAAATTTTAAGTTTTCTCGTAATTGAACTTATATCACTTATATGGTTTAAAAAACTTTGCATCTCTGCGACTTCGCGAGATTTTTTCACAACAAAAAAGTCCCTTTAAGATTTTACTCTCAAAGGGACTCTTGTAATTATTTTTGTATCCTTAAACCTTAGCAGTTTCTATAATCTTATCCAATGTAATTGGTAAATCTCGAACACGTTTTCCTGTCGCGTTAAAAACAGCATTTGCAATTGCAGGCGCCATTCCAACTAAAGCCGTCTCTCCCAAACCTTTTGTTCCCATTGGATTACTGATTGGGTCTTTTTTGTTTACGAAAAATACTTCCTGCTTTTCAATATCTGCATTTACGGGAACGTGATAATCGGCAAAATTATTATTGATTGGGCGACCGAAACGATGATCGATTTCTAAAGCTTCCATTAATCCCATTCCGATTCCGCCGACAGCTCCGCCAAACATTTGTCCCGCAGAAGTTTTCTGGCTGATAACGGTTCCAATATCTGCACAAGAAACCACATGCGCCAATCTAATTTTACCTAAATTCGGATTCACTAATACTTTTACAAAATGAACTGAAAACGAATAAATCGAATATTTCTTTGCTTCTTCAGCAGCTTTCGAAAGATTTTCTACTTCAAAATCTTCTAATTTATTACTGCTTAAAAGTGTTGCCAACGAAACCGATTTAGATTTATCTTTTTTAGAAGAAACTGCACCATTTTCAAAAGTCAAATCTGTAATGGCGATTCCTTTTAAAGCAGGATTTTTACTTCCTAATTCTATTATTTTATTCAACAATAAATTGCAGGCATCATGCACGGCAGAACCAACCGATGAAGTCGTAGCAGAGCCTCCTTGTGTCGGCCCTTTTGGTAATCCGCTTTTACCCATTTCGATAATGACATTTTCTGATGGCAAACCAATTACTTCAGCTCCAATTGCCGTCATCATTGTTGCTGTACCAGGGCCCATATCGTTTACACTGCATTGCAGGACTAAATCTCCATTGGCTAAGAATTTTGCTTTTACTGAAGTTGGACTTCTATAACAGCCAAAAGTTCCCGTTCCCATTCCGTAACCTACTAGCCAATTTCCTTCTTTTACAGAACCTGGTTCGTTTTTACGATTGTTCCAGCCAATACGTTCCATTCCTGCTTCGTAACATTCTAAAAGAAATTTACTGCTCCACGGTTTATTTTGTTCCTGATCTTTTTCAGCATAATTACGTTTTCTGAATTCAATCGGATCTAAGTTTAATTTATAAGCTAATTCATCCATTGCAGATTCTAACGCAAAAGAACCCGTTGCTTCTCCCGGACCGCGCATCCAGATTGGTGTACACGTATCCAATGGCACAATTCTGTAACGCGTAGAAACGTTCGGACAATCATAAATAAATCGTGACATGTTTACGGTTCCTTCCATGAAATCTTCGTAACTCGAAGTCATGGCAACTGCTTCATGTGTTAATCCTGTTAGTTTTCCGTCCTTTGTAGCACCTAATCCCATTTTTTGAATAGTATAAGGCCTGAAACCAACATTGGTAAACATTTGCTCTCGATGCAAAACCAATTTCACAGGACGATTTAATTTTTTGGCACCAATCAAGGCGGCAATTTCATACGGCCAAGTGTGCAATCCCATTCCGAAAGCACCTCCAATATATTCAGCATGAACCTCAACATCTTCCACCGGAACATCAAAAACTCCTGCTACACTTCTGCGAGTTCCTTCAACACCTTGACTTTTGGTGTATAAAATCGGTTTGTTTCCTTCCCATTTCGCAATGATATTCGCTAATTCCATTGGATTATGAACTTCGGTTGGAATCGTGTATTCCGTTTCCAAAACAACCTCAGCATTTTTATAACCGTCATGTTCGCCACGGTGGTAATCATTTCCTTTATCGGTGTCTATTTTTCGTTCTTTATCAGCCGCTTTATGAAGTTCTGTCGAATGTTCTTCTTTAAAATAATCCGCTTTAATCAAACTTGCCGCATAACGCATACGTTCGAAAGTATCGGCAATCACCAAAGCAATAGGCTGATCGTAATACAAAACCGAATCATCTTTGAAAATCTGAAGCGGCTGACCGAAATTCCGTTTGTCTTTTGCTTTTTGATAACCAGAAGGTTTGTCCACATTCAAATGCGTAATGACCGCCAAAACTCCTGGCGCCCATTCTGCTTTTTTAGTATCAATACTTTTGATTCTTCCTTTGGCAATTGTACTTCCCACAAGGCAGGCATAGACTACACCTTGCGTTTTATATTCGGCTGAATAAGTTGCAGAACCTGTTACTTTAGCAAATCCGTCAACTCTATTAATATTACTTGTCTTACTCATAATTTAATTATTTTGATGCTGCTATTGTAAGTGCTTCTGTTACTGCGTTTCCTCCAAGCGTTAGTTTAAAATCATTGCCTCCATATCCTCTGGCACCTTTCATAGACAAATCGCCTGCTTGTTTAAAAATATCTTCTGAAACTGTTTTTCCTTTCAGAAATTTTTCTGTTTCAGTCAATCTCCATGGTTTATGTGCCACACCGCCCATAGCCAGCCTGACATCATTTATTTTATTATTTTTAATATCTAAAGCCACCGCAACAGACACCAATGCAAATGCATAACTCGTTCTGTCACGAACTTTTAGATAATGAACATTTTTAGTGAAATTATTATCAGGAATTTCAACTGAAGTAATCAATTCCCTCTCTTCGAGTTTATTGTCTTTTTCTGGCGTATTTCCTGGAAGACGATGGAAATCAGTAAAATCAATTTCTCGTTTTCCTTTTGGACCTTCAACCAAAACTTTCGCGTCAAGCGCAGCCAAAGCCACACACATATCGCTTGGATGAACGGCAATACAGCTGTCCGAAGTTCCAAAAACGGCATGCATTCTGTTGGAACCACCAATAGCACCACAACCGCTTTTTGGAGTACGTTTGTTGCAAGGCATGTCTGTATTATAGAAATACGAGCAACGTGTTTTTTGTAACATATTACCTCCAACCGTTGCCATATGTCTGATTTGCTGAGAAGCTCCCGCTGCTAAAGCCAATGCCAACAAAGGGTGCTTTTCTTTTATAAAAACATCTTCGGCAACTTGACTATTTTTTGCCAATGCGCCAATGGAAACTTTTCCTTTTAAAAATTCGATTTTCTTTAAATCTAATCCGTTAATATCAACAAGCTTGTCTGGTGCTATAACGTTCTTCTTCATTAAATCGACCAGATTCGTTCCTCCAGCGATATACATCGTAGAGTTATCTTTTGCCTTACCAGTAATTGCTGATGAAGACGACAAGGCTTTAATTATCTGAAAGTTTTTCATATTTCCTTCCCTCCTTCCTTCACTTCAGTTATGGCGTCAACGATATTGTGATAAGCGCCACATCTACAGATGTTACCGCTCATATATTCGCTAATTTCTTCTCTGCTATTGGCGTGACCTTCTTTGATGCAAGCAATTCCCGACATAATTTGTCCAGGCGTGCAATAGCCACACTGAAAGCCATCGTGTTTGATAAAAGCTTCTTGCATTGGATGCAGTTTTTTACCTTTTGAAAGTCCTTCGATTGTCGTAACCTGCGCATTTTGTTGCATTGTTGCTAAAGAAAGGCAGGATAAAATTCGAGTTCCGTTTACATGAACAGTACAGGCACCGCATTGTCCGTGGTCGCAACCTTTTTTGGTTCCGGTAAGCTGCAATTGTTCTCGAAGTAAATCAAGTAACGTAGTTCTCGGTTCGATATTCAAATTGTGTTTTTTGCCATTTACTTCAATAGAAAGCGGTACTGTTTCTAAATACTCTGCTATTTTTTCATCCCATTTCTTGTCTGAAGCCATTACCAAAGAAGGTGGCGTAAAAGCAAGAGCGGTAAAAAGTCCTGATTTCTTTATAAAGTCACGACGCGAATTTGCATCTTCCGTTGTTACTTTATCCTGATTTGTTTTTTTAGAAGCCATTCAGTCTATTTGTTAAATTAGCCAATTCACTTTTTGTCATTCTAACAAATTTAGTCAACTTAAATCACAAAAAGTTATGAAATTCAAACATTACTCTTATTTAGAATAATTACAGTTTTGTTTGTTTTTTTAACCGCAAAGGCGCAAAGGGCTTCGCAAAGTTCACAAAGCTTTTATAAAAAGAAATCTCGCAAAGTCGTAGAGACGCAAAGTTTTGAACCATATAAGTGATATAAGTTCAATTAAGAGAAAACTTAAAATTACTTATATCACTTATATGGTTATTTTTTTTAAATTAAACTTTGCGTCTCTACGATTTTGCGAGATTATAAAATTGTATTTTTACAAATTATGCCACAGAACGAAACCATTTATCTTGATAATAATGCCACAACTCGTATCGATGAACGCGTTTTGAATGCGATGCTTCCGTATTTTACTGATTTGTATGCTAATTCAACTGGGACACATTTAGCTGGATTATCTGTAAAAGAAGCTGTAGAAAATGCGACTTGGCAGGTCGCTGATTTGATAAACGCTGATGCTGATGAGATCATCTTTACTTCGGGCGCTACTGAAGCCATAAATCTGGCAATAAAAGGTTTGGTCGATCAGAATCGAAAACATATTGTGACGATTCAAACCGAACATAAAGCGGTTCTAGAAACTTGTCGTTTTATGGAGAAAATTGGTTTTGAGGTTACTTATCTACCAACTGATCGTGACGGACTTTTAAATCTTCAACTTTTAGAAGAAATTATTACCGATAAAACACTGGTTTTCATTGGAATGTTTTCTAATAATGAAACGGGTGTCATACAAAATATCAATGCAATATCTAAGATCCTCAAAGCCAAAAATGTGCTTTTTATATGTGATGCAACACAAGCTGTTGGCAAAATTCCAATTGATGTTAAAAAACTTGAAATTGATCTTTTGACGTTATCTGCACATAAATTTTACGGCCCTAAAGGAATTGGCGCTTTGTATGTTTCGGCAAAAGCCAAAATCAAATTATCTCCTCAAATTCTTGGAGGCGGACAACAAAGAAAATTACGCAGCGGAACGCTTAATGTTCCCGGAATTATTGGTTTAGGAAAAGCATCCGAAATTGCTGTAAATGAATTAGAAAAAGATCAAAATAGAATTTCTCTATTACGAGACAAACTTGAAAAAAGCTTGCTGAAATTTGAAGGTTCATTTGTAAATGGAAATACAGAAAACCGAATTTATAATACCACAAATATTTGTTTCCCAAACGTAAATTCAGAACAGCTGATTTTGGCTTTAGGAAATATCTCTGTTTCAAATGGTGCTTCTTGTTCGGCTGTAACTTCCGAGCCTTCGCATGTTTTAAAAGCAATGGGATTGTCTGATGAAGAGGCTTTGAGCTCGATCCGTTTTAGTCTCGGAAGATTTACTACTTCTGAGGAAATTGAGATTGCTGTCGAGCGGGTTTTGGAAGTGGCTTGGAAGTTACGTCGCTGATTTTTTTTGCCGCAAAGGCGCTAAACAAAGTTTTTTTGTTTTTAATCTCGCGATCCCGATAGTTATCGGGAGCAGAAACGCAAAGTTTTTTTCTTTGGTCATACATATAAGTTTTGTCATTTCGACGAAGGAGAAATCTCCGCGAGAAACTCCGCAAAGATTGGCGATATTCTGTATGGAGCTACTTACGAAGATTTCTCCTTCGTCGAAATGACAAACTGTATCTAAAAAACCTTCATTAAACAAAAACCTTTGTCTCTCTGTCACTTTGAACCTTTGTTACTTATCAAAAGAAATCAACTTAGAATAATCTTCTTCTGTATCAATATCAATATTTCCTTTTTCGAAAGAAACTGAAACTACATCTTCAGCATGTTTTTTAATGAGTTTTTTGGCTCCTTCCTGCCCTTTTAATTCCAACAATTCTTTGAAGTATTTTTTATGGAATAAAACCGGGGTTCCTAAAGTTTCAGAATAAGCGGAAGCGGCAATTCCTTTATTTTTTCTTTTTGATTCACCTATCAAATTTTCAAAAACAAAATTCGTTACAAACGGCTGATCACAAACAGCTAAAATACAACTTTCACAATCCGGATTTAAGCGTAATAATTCTGTAATGCCTTTTACGATTGATGAAGACATTCCATTTTCCCAATTGGAGTTGAAAGAAAATGTAACTTCATCTGAATTAAGCTCGTTTTCAATCAAAACATGGTTTGAACCAGTTACTAATATTAAAAAAGAATCTTCAACCTTTAAAGCTTCTGAAATCGCGTTTTTCAGCAAAGTTGATTCCTTATATTCCAATAATTGTTTTGGTCTTCCCAATCTAGAAGAATTTCCTGCTGCAAGAATAATTATACCTGTTTTATTTAGAAATTGCTTCATAATGAATTTCGTTATGAATTTTCCCTTCCTTGTATTTTAATGAAGTTCCCGTTCTTTCTGATGCGAACGCTTTGATTTCTGAAATGATTGATAAGGCGATTTCCTCTGAAGTTTCGGCACCAATATCCAAACCAACAGGACTGTGAATTTTTCCCAGCTGTTCTTCGTTTACGGTGATTCCTTCTATCAAAAGATCATCTAACATTCGGTTGAATTTTGACTTTGGTCCAAGAATTCCTAAGTAGTGAAAATCTCTTTCTAACAACAATTTTAAAACCCCTAAATCGTATTTATAATTGTGCGTCATTAGTAAAAAATACGTTTGATTATCAATGACAATATTTTCTAAAAAATCTTCTGCTTTTATGGCAAATATATGATCGGCTTTAGGAAAACGCTTTTTGGTTGCATGAGTGGCGCGGCCTTCCTGAATGGTAATTTTCCAACCTAAAACATTAGCCATTTTTACCAAAGGCTGCACATCGTTTCCTGCGCCGGCAATTATCAGCGAAATTGGAGGTTTTATATATTCAATCAACGCTTCATTATCGCTTTCAGAATGTAGTTTTTTCACAATTGAAGTTTTGGTTTCCAGCACTTCTTTTGCATCAGAAATTAGATTTAAAACATCGTTATTGTGATGTAAAATGGGACTTTCTTTTCTAAAAAACAAAGTCGTTCCAATTTGGGAAGCATTTCTTTTGAGTGAAAAAACGGTAACAATAACGGCTTCTTTTCTTTCTAGTTCTAATTGCTGTAAAAGCTGAATTGGATTATTGGCAATTTCATTATCAATATATTCAAACAAAATATGAACGATTCCGTTGCAACCAAGTTGTAAACCAACTTCTCCTTCGTCTTCGTTGCTGGTATTGTAAGTAACTAATTTATTTTGTTTTTGATGAATGGACAGAAGTGCTTTTCGTAAAGCATCGCCTTCTAAACAGCCACCGCTTATAGCACCAGTTAAAAAACCATCTTCGGTAACCAGCATACGAGCGCCTGCTTGTCTGTACGATGAACCTTCAACTTTTACAACGGTTGCCAAAGCACACTTTTTATCTTCATTTTGTGCTTCTGAATAGGCTTTTAATATATCGCTGATTTCTTTCATAATCCATTATCCTCTAAACAAAAATAAGGAAATCTTTTAAAGAGAAATAATTCCCATGACAAAAGCCGTCTGAACTGCTTCTGCCGTATTGGTTACTTTCAATTTTTCGATAATGTTTTGTCTGTGGCGTCTTACCGTATAAACTGAAATATGCATTTCTGCTGCAATTTGTTCGCTTTTGTTTCCTTTTGCAACGCTGGTTAGGACTTCCGTTTCTCTTTTAGAAAGTATATTTTCAGTATTGTTTTTATACTTTTCAGATTCGATTACTTCTCCTGTTTTTATATTAAAAATCTTTCCGTCAATTCCTGTTCGAGGCTGTAAATCGGTTGATGGTAGATACAAACAAAGAGAAAGTGAAATACTTCCGTTATTAAACGTATTTAAATAAATCGTTCGATGGTTGATATATGTAATTTTATCGTTAGAATCTTTCATTCTTAAACGGCTCAAAGTGCTGTAATTACTATATTCTTCTCTCGGAATTTCCTTTAAAAACTGATAAAAATTAAGTTCTAAAACATGACGTTCTACCAAATCTTCTGCATTGATTTTAGTAAAAATACATTCTTCAAAAGCTGAATCGATTACGGAGTTTTCATCTGGAAGTCCGAAAACGGAACCAAAACTTCCTGCGTAAATATAACTTTTGTCTGATTGATAATCGGATAAAACTGCTACACACTGCTCTATTTTGACATAATTGATGACGAATTGTTTGTACATTTCGATATCATTTGATTCTCCAATCTCAAAATTTTGTTCTAAAAATGTAGTTATTAATTGGTTTTCGATTGAAGGATTCTTAGGCATTAAATGTGTAATTGGTTAATTTTACGTATTGCCTTTGTTTAAAAGCAATTTTATTTTTGGAACATTAAAAATATCACTTTCTATCCCAAAAAAATAATTTATGAAAACAATTTTTTACAGCGCTATTACAATTTTAAGTATTTCTTTACTGACAAGCTGTAATGGCAAAAATGAAACAGCAAAAACAACAATGACAGAAGAAACCAAAACTGATTCGGCTATTGTAAATGGCGCTCCTTGTGACATTAAACTTTCAAACATCCATTTTACTAAAGCGGTTAATGGTGCTGATACTTTAATTAAAACGGAGGCAAATGAAAAGATCATCTTTAAGGCTGGCGAAAAATCAGATTATTTCTCCGATCCTGATGGAAAATTATCGAATACCACTGCTCCAATGCTTTTGTCTAAAGTAGATAATACCAAACCTTTTACGCTTGTATCTAAAGTAACTCCTCAATTTACTGAGAAAGGTTTATACAATGCTGGAGTTTTATACATTTATGTGAATGATAGTTTCTACCAAAAATTCTGTTTTGAACAGGACGAAAGAGGAAATCACAGAATTGTAACCGTTCGTACAATGGGAACTTCTGATGACAACAATCACGATGTGGTAAAAGAGCCTTCTGTTTATATGAAAATTTCTTCGGACACTAAAACAGTGGCAAGTTATTATTCTTTAGATAAAAAGAACTGGCAAATGGTTCGTTTGTATAAAAACAATTATCCAAAAGAAATCTGGATGGGAATTAGCACGCAATGTCCAGTTGATAAAGGAACACAAAGCATTTTTGAAGAAATCAATCTAGAAGAAAAAAGTGTATCTGATTTTCGTTTAGGAATCTAATTTTTCTTTGAGATAGATTATCCCTTTTTTATAATTACCTGCTAGGTTAAATTATTAATTATTAATTTTTAATTTTTAATTTTAATCAAAAGCAGATTTAAATCTCTGTAAATCTGCTTTTATCTTTTTTTTAATCTGCATGCAAAAATCGATACTTAAAAAAGTATTTTCACGCAGATTTATAAAAGATTTCAGCAGATCAAATTAAACTTTATTTAAAAAACTATTTAAGCCTATTTGATCCAACGAATTATAGTCTATTTTTTATTCTTAAGATAATCATTTTTTCATACTAATGTATGATTTATATTACCAAGTTTTGTATTTTTATCAATAGCAAAATATTATTACCTAATCTTAAAAATAAACTACATGGGAAAATTTGTAATTACAACCAGAGCCAACGGAGAGTTTCAATTTAATTTAAAAGCTGGTAATGGTCAGACCATTTTAACAAGCGAAGGCTACACTACAAAAGCGGCATGTAATAATGGTATTGAATCTGTAAAAACTAATGCAGCTGACGATAATCGTTACGACAGAAAAGAAGCTAAAAACGGAAAACCTTATTTCAATTTAAAAGCTGGAAATGGTCAAATCATTGGTTCAAGCGAAATGTACGAAAGTGTTGCTGCCAGAGAAAACGGAATCGAATCTGTAAAGAAAAATGCTCCTGAGGCTACTATAGATGATCAAACATCTTAAGTTTAATTTAAAAATATAAAAATAAAGCGAGGTGTTTTTACCTCGCTTTATTTTTATTCATTTTCTTTACTAAGGTAAAGATAACCTGATTTATGAACTACTTTTTCATTATTATTATATTCAATAATATAAAAATAAGTCCCATCTGGTAAGCCATCACTTTTCTTAATAGTATCGCGTCCTTCTGAATAGCCTCTAAATACATTATCGCTTTCGTTATAAGATAATGTCTCATATACTTTTACTCCCCAACGGTTGTAAATTTCGACTTTATTATCCGGAAATTTATCAATTCCTTTAATATGAAAACTATCATTTTTTCCGTCTCCATTTGGAGAGACAGCATTATAAATTGTAATTTCATCAGATGGCGGTTCTGGATTTTCTTTTTTTACTATTGCTATAGTAAAAATACCATATCCACTTACCTGCGTAGTTACTAATTTAGTATAATCTGCTCCTGTAAGGAGATCTGTTGTACTACCTTTTTCATTAATCCATTTAGAAGTTGCTACATCCCATCTTACAATTGCGAGTTCTGTGTCATTACTTTCCTGAAAGAAAACAATGGGTGTCGTATTTTTATCTAATGTTAGACTTAAAACTGCTTTTTCAGTTCCTTGTTCCTGAATTAAATTCCAGTATTCAACCTCATCTATTGTTGTAATACTTTCCTCTTTGCTTGTATACGGATGGATGTTTCCAATTGTTTCGAAGAAATATTCGGTTGTATAACTATTATTGCTGTTGTTGCCGTCACTGATTGAAGGTCTAAAATAAACGTCATCTCCTATAGGAAACTCAAATTTTTGTGTCCCTTTTTTTTCTACTCTTCCATCAACAAAACTCAAATTACTGGCATCTGAATATGTGGCATTTTCATTAAAAACTATTTTACCTATATTGTTAGATCCGTTGATAATTCCTGTTTTAAATGCTGCAAGTTTGTTAATCTCTATTGTTGTCGTCAATTGAAACGGAACAGTTCCTGAGCTATTCTGAAATTCAATATTCTGAAAACCCGAAATTGCGTCTCCATTAATTACTTGTGGCTTATTACCAATAAAGAAGGTTTTTCCGCTGTTCGAATCTGTAAATGTGAATAATCCATCATTTTTAAAGTTGGCATAGACATATAAATTGCCATCATTTAATACATCTCCGTTTGCTTTATTATCAAAATCAAAAACTGTCGAAAACTGTGAATTGGGTGCAATAGACAATTCCCCCACATTAACTGTTTGTGCAAATAACTGACCTGTGCAGAAAAAAACAAATGCAACTTCCTTTATGTAGTTTCTTTCTCTATACATGGCTTATTTTTTATTAGATTGATTTTCTAACAACTTTTCTAGGCGGGCAATGCGTAGATCCATATCGCTTACTGTTTCCTTTAGATTTCGAATTTCTTTGTCTTTAGCATCAATTGATTTTTGTTGTTCAATTGTATGCAGATAAAGCTCCTCCACTTTCTCCAATACTTGAACAGAAAGTTCAGAAATATTGAAGATATATTCTCCTCTTTCATTTTTTGATAATTCTTTAATACTAGTAACTCCCGGTAAATGTTTATTTTCATTTATAAAAACCTCAACTTCTTTTAATGATTTAAAAGTATAATTATCGTTTAAAGGACTTACTTTATTAAAATATTTTTCAAAAACATAGTCTGAATAAAGATTAAATGCAGTTTCTATAGAACCATTTACTGCAAGCAAGGTTGAAGCATTAGTAGTTCCTCCTAACATATCTGAGGTTCCTATTCCCACTTTTCCCATTTGGTAAATAGCATCATTATTGTTAGTTGCCTTATTAGTTGTACCTTGTATTTGCCAAGGCTCAACAGCTAAAGCCGAAGTAGCAATTGTTTTTAAATACCCATTAGCATCTGCAGTCACCAAATTATCTGTAGTTGCACCAGCAGGCAGGTTACGAATACGGGTATCGCCATTTACATCCAATGTAGCCGAAACACCATTGGGATTTGTTGGGTATGCTCCCAAACCTGTATTGATCCCTATCTTACCACCCGAACCTAATGCTGGATTGGTTAAAAGATTGTTTACACCTACACCTATTATGGTATTACCAATATTCATTTCGTTACTGGCTGACGCATTAGAAACGGCTAGACCATTATTCGCTGTTATGCTCACAGAATTTGTTCTCAATGCAGTTTGCAACGCCCCGATGACTATATTATAGCTACCTGTTTGAGTTGTTAAATTCGCAAAATGCCCTAAAGAAGTATTAAAACTTCCAGTAGTAACATATGCTGCTGCATTTGCACCTATCCCTGTATTGCCAGCACCTATGGTGTTGCCTCCTAAACTCAAAGGTCCCACACTAACATTGTCATTGCCTGTGGTATTGACAAATTGAGAATGCCAGCCTATACCCACATTATAACCAGCCGTGGTATTAGCAGTTAATGCCTGAAAGCCAATCCCTACATTATACTCCGCCTGGCTGCCATTGTTATTTACCAAAGCGAGCCCACCAATGGCAACGTTGCCTTGAGCAAGATTTTTATTTAATGCATTGTATCCGATAGCGGTACTATAAGCAGCAGTGGTATTCTCTTGTAATGCACCTTCACCTATGGCAATATTACCAAAAGTATTATTCGTTTTATTGCCAGCATAATTACCGATAGCAATATTACTGCCTCCAATGTTGTTACCAACATAAGAAGCAAGCGCATTATTCCCCATCGCTATATTATTAGAACCAGCTGTATTTGCATTCAATGCATTGTTACCAATAGCTATATTATTAGAACCACCTGTAAGTGCAGACAATACATTAGTACCTAAGGCTACGTTCAGTGTGCCGGTAGGGACAGTAGTAGAATTCCACGATTTGTAGCCGAAGGCCGTATTGTTAACAGAGAGTGTACCAGCAAAGATATTATTAATCCTGAACATCAGCGGCTGGTTATCTGTTGTACCTAAAAAGTTAATCGCAGAGTTTGTACCTGTATTACCTGTTATATGCCAGTCATTTAAAAGTGATGGACTCATCATTTTTAGAGCTCCGGTGCTTGCATCAGCCATTACTAGATTATCTGTAACGGCACCAGCTTGTAAACCTGCTAGCGTTAACGTATTGGTAGCAGTGGTTGTTATGGTAGTTGGTTTTGTTAAAGCACCGCTTAATTGTATGTTACCATTAGTAGCGGTCAATCCATTATCAGCTGATGTTAATACTGACACCGCAGGCGTTGATACAACACCGTTTACTGTTGATAACAGGTTGCCATTAGTAGCGGTTAGTGCATTGCTTGTAGCAGGTATTAAAGATGCTGGTGTTATAGTTTTTAAAATACCAGTTGCATCAGCCACCACCACATTGTCTGAAGCAGTTCCTGTAACAGTATTTATATCTCTAACACGTACATTTCCAGTTCCAACGTCAAAACGTTCTGCTGGACTATGACCTGTTGTAGAATTTAAGCCAATACCAGTGTTGCCATTATTCAAAATAGTCATCGCATTATTCTTAACTGAACTCGTACCATTACCGATTTGGAATAACGGGTCTATTGCAATGACAGAAGTAGCATTTGCTGTTATTATAGCGTTATATTTACCCATAGTTGTTGAGTTAACCCCTGGAGCAACGGTTCCCACACCCAATGCTATAGAATTATCTCCTTGGGCCTCTGCACCGCCTGAACTTAAAGCTAAAGATGATGTTCCGGATGATTTTGCAAAATTGCCAATCGCAACTGAATAATTTCCTGGAGATTCAGCACTGTTTCCTGCCGCAAATGAATTGTAACCATCAGCTTTAGTATAACGTCCCATAGATATAGCATAATCACCCGAAGCTGCTGACTCGAATCCTGCAACAAAAGAACTAGTACCTACTGTTGGAACAGGATTTGGCGGATTACCTAATCTTACTGCCCCACGAACATCTAATGTTACTCCCGCTAGTCTGTTATTCGTACCTATACCAACATTCCCCATCTGATAAATATTGTCTGTATTTAAAGTGGCTTTATTGGTGCTAAGCTCTTTTTGCCACGGCTCTATTTGCAATGTTGCGAGATCCACAATTGAAGTTACACCATTAACCGTAGTAGTCAGGTTTGTTCCTGTCAAAGAAGAAGTATTGGAATTGATGATTGGTGCGCCAGTACTTGTGATTCCGTTTACTGTTATCGTTGATATATTGGCAGTTGATGCATTCGAAACGCCGCTCACAGCATCTGAAGTTGAAGAAACACCATTTACATTCGAAGTCAGTGTATTTCCTGAAAGACTTAAATCATTGGTGGTTCCTGCTGAAATCGCTGGAGACAAATCCAAAGCTGTGCTTGAAATACCATTTATCGTTGTCGTTAAATTGGTTCCTGTTAATGAAGCTGTATTTGAATTGACAATTGGTGCACCGGTACTCGTGATTCCGTTTACCGTAACTGTTGATGTATTGGCAGTTGATGCATTTGAAACTGTTGTGGCTGCCTCAATCGCTGGAGTCAGATCCAAAGCTGTACTTGAAACACCATTTACCGTCGTGGTCAGACTTGTTCCTGTTAATGAAGTTGTATTTGAATTGACAATCGGTGCACCGGTACTGGTAATTCCATTTACTGTTACCGTTGATGTATTGGCAGTTGATGCATTCGAAACACCGCTTACAGCATCTGAAGTTGAAGAAACACCATTTACATTCGAAGTCAGTGTGTTTCCTGAAAGACTTAAATCGTTGGTAGTTCCTGCTGAAATTGCTGGAGATAAATCCAAAGTCGTGCTTGAAACACCATTTACCGATGTCGTTAAATTGGTTCCCGTTAATGAAGTTGTATTTGAATTGACAATCGGTGCACCAGTACTCGTGATTCCATTTACTGTCACCGTTGATGTATTGGCAGTTGATGCATTAGAAACACCACTTACAGCATCTGAAGTTGAAGAAACACCATTTACATTCGAAGTCAGTGTGTTTCCTGAAAGACTTAAATCGTTGGTGGTTCCCGCTGAAATAGCTGGAGTTAGATCCAAAGCCGTGCTTGAAACACCATTTACCGTTGTCGTTAAATTGGTTCCCGTTAATGAAGTCGTATTTGAATTGACAATCGGTGCACCAGTACTGGTAACTCCATTTACTGTCACCGTTGATGTATTGGCAGTTGATGCATTCGAAACGCCGCTTACAGCATCTGAAGTCGAAGAAACACCATTTACATTCGAAGTCAGTGTATTTCCTGAAAGGATTAAATCATTGGTGGTTCCCGCTGAAATTGCTGGAGATAAATCCAAAGCCGTGCTTGAAACACCATTTACTGTTGTCGTTAAATTGGTTCCCGTTAATGAAGTTGTATTTGAATTGACAATCGGTGCACCGGTACTGGTAACTCCATTTACTGTTACCGTTGATGTATTGGCAGTTGATGCATTCGAAACGCCGCTTACAGCATCTGAAGTCGAAGAAACACCATTTACATTCGAAGTCAGTGTATTTCCTGAAAGGCTTAAATCATTGGTGGTTCCCGCTGAAATGGCTGGAGATAAATCCAAAGCCGTGCTTGAAACACCATTTACCGTTGTCGTTAAATTGGTTCCCGTTAATGAAGTCGTATTTGAATTGACAATCGGTGCGCCAGTACTTGTGATTCCGTTGACCGTTACCGTTGATGTATTGGCAGTTGATGCATTCGAAACTGTAGTAGAATTTACAGGAAGTGCTGCAATATCTAACATTGCTCCACCATCGGTTCCAACTTGAAGTAAGTTTCCTGTATTACTACTAACAACCTGAGAAGTTACTGTATTTCCTTTCTCATTTGTATAGGTTATGACTCCTGTTGCTATATTTTGAATCTGTGTGGTAACAGTCTCATTAGCTTTCACAATAGAACTAAAATCAACTACCTGAGCATTTCCTGAATTATCAATATAAGAAAATGTTTGAGTAACTGAATTATAAATAACAGTTCCTGGAGTTACAGCTGTTTCTCCTGCAATCGCAACTCTATTCCATCTATTATCAAGCCAATAATAATAACCAGGCTTTACATCTGAAATTGTTGCTGTATTAAAAACCAACAAACTATTTATATTTCCATTTGTAATAGTAGAAACATCAGCTGAACTGGTTAAATTAATTCTGGGAATTAATAATCCACGATCAGTAGCTGTAATTTCTAATTGAGAAGATGGATTTGGTAGTATGTTACCAATACCTACTTGTGAATGAGAAACAAGACTACACAGTAATAAAAAGATAGAAAGTAAATTTTTTTTCATAATATCGAATTAATAGTAACACTAGAATTAGAGACTTAATAGTTAAAAAAAGATGCAATTAATACTTATGAAACATTCAACTTGAGACAGATAAAACTGTAATGAAAGCAATTTTTAATAAAAAATACTTTTAATTTAAAAGAGGGCGTAATTATCTAGTAAAGTGTGTAGAAAGAGTTTTCTAAAAATAGTATAAAGGCAGATAGCTTATAACTGGACAAGCAA
>NZ_DASWYK010000090.1:0-40230 GCF_036405015.1 Flavobacterium sp.
ATTATTTCTAACTTATCAATTAAAACAGTAAAAATTAATATATCATACTGCTAAATTGAATTAAATAATAAGAATTTCAACGCAAATTAGCGTATAAACAAAGGATTTATTTTGTATTTAGAAACACCTTTACTATCTTTCGCACTGTTTAAAATAAAAACCTTATACATTTAAAGATGTTAGAAGAAAAGAATGATAACCTGCATGAAGCAGACGGAAAATCTGGAATCGAAGTAAACGATTCTATACAAAATGATGCAACTGAAATATCTAATTCTGAAACTGTAGTTGAAAATCCAACTTCAGAAACTCAAGAAACAGTAGATACTAATGAAAATGTTCATCAGGAAGCCTTAGATGTTATAACAAATTCAAATGCTGAAGAAAGTGAAGACGAAACTTTAAAAGAACGTCATGACATTCCTATGCAGGATTATAACACTTTTTCTTTAGATGCATTGGTTGATGAACTAAAAAAATTAGTCAACACAGACAAAGTAATGTCTGTAAAAGATCATATTGAAGAAATCAAAAAAGCATTCCTACTGCAATATCATCATCTTTTGGAAGAGAAGAAAGAAGAATTCCTTGCTTCTAACCCAGATCCAAATGAAGAATTCGAATATCATCTTCCTCTAAAATTAAAATTTGACGAATATTATAATGTTTTTAGAGATAAGAGAAACAATCATTTTAAACATTTACAAACCAATCTAAAAACGAATTTAGAAACGCGTTTGGCAATCGTTGAAGAACTAAAAGAACTTATTAATCCACAGGAAAATATAAAAGATACTCTTAAGCATTTTAACGAATTAAGAGAAAGATGGAAAAATGCTGGTGCTATTCCAAAAGACAAATACAATCACGTTTGGAATAATTATCATTTTCATGTTGAGAATTTCTACGATTATCTTCACTTAGACCGTGAAGCCAGAGATTTAGATTTTAAACACAACTTAGAATTAAAACAAAAGATAATAGCTCGTGTAGAAGAATTAGTAAACGATGCTGATGTCAATAAATCTTTCCGTGAATTACAGGATTTACACCGAATCTGGAAAGAAGAAATCGGACCTGTTTCTAAAGAACACCGCGATACAATTTGGAATCAATTTAGCGAATTGACTAAAAAGATCCACGATAAGAGAGAAGTTTTATTCGAAAACCAAAGAGCTAACGAACAACAAAATCTTGAAGTTAAGAAAGAAATCATCTCTAAAATTGAGGTTTTAGGTACAGAAAAAGTAAATTCTCATTCGCAATGGCTGGTACAAATTCAAAAAGTAGAAGACTTAAGAAATGAGTTTTTTGCTGCCGGAAAAGTACCTTCTGAAGTAAACGAAGAAACTTGGGCTGCTTTTAAAACTGCCGTTAGAAATTTCAATGCTTTTAAAAATTCATTTTATAAAGACATTAAAAAAGACCAAAACGATAATTTAAATAAAAAATTAGCTCTTGTTGCTAAAGCAAAAGAATTGCAAGAAAGCACTGATTTTCAAGCTACAACTCCTGTAATGAAACAAATTCAGGAAGAATGGAAACAAATTGGTCATGTTCCTAAAAAATATTCAGATAAGATCTGGAAAGAATTTAAGGATGCCTGCAATCATTATTTTGACAAACTTAAGGAACATAAGTCTGAAGAAAACAGTGAAGAAGTAGCGGCTTTTGACAATAAAAAAGCTTATCTAGACACTTTAAGAGCTTTCCAACTAACAGGAGATCACAAAACAGATTTAGACGCTATAAAAGCACATATTGAAACCTGGAAAGGATTTGGAAAAGTTCCATTTTCAAGAAGACATATTGAAGGGAAATTCAATAAAATTTTAGATGCTCTTTTTGAAAAATTAAGCTTAAGCAAAAAAGAGTCTGAAATGATGCGTTTTGCAAACCGTATAGATTCTTTATCGGATAGCAACGATACGCGTAAATTAGACAATGAAAAAATCTTCATTATGCGTAAAATTGAAGAAGTTCAAAATGAAATTTTCCAATTAGAAAACAACATTCAGTTCTTTACCAATACTAAAAACGCCAAAAAGGAGAATTCTATAGTTACAGAAGTTCGTAAAAACATCGCTATTCACAAGGAAAGCCTTGAAGTTTGGAAAGACAAGCTGAAACAATTGAGAAACTTAGGTCAAGAGTAAGACACAAAAAAATCCAATTTTTAAATTCCAAATTCCAATTAACTACAATTGGAATTTGGAATTTTATTTTTTTATAATTTAAAGATATAATGTCTATTCATTACATCTTTTTTTATGCTTTTACTTTCTCCTAACAAATTGATAAAGCTTAAATGTAAAATTTTAGCTATATTTGATAGACCACTGAATATTGAAAATCAAACAAATAACAAATATTCTATTAATCTTAATAACTACAGAAATGAAATTTACAAGAAAAGCACACGCCAACTGGAAAGGAACCGGAATGGAAGGAACTGGAAAAATCAGTACACAAAGTACTACTTTAGATAACGCACAATTGTCTTTTAAAACAAGATTTGCTGACGGTGTTGGAACAAATCCAGAAGAACTGGTTGCTGCAGCGCATTCAGGCTGTTTTACGATGCAATTAAGCTTTTTATTAAACGAAGCAGGATTTACTGCAGATGATTTAACTACAGAAGCAACAGTAACTTTTGAAGATGGATCTATAACTTTAATTCATTTAGACTTAAAAGGAAAAGTGCCTTCAATTTCTGCAGAAGAGTTTACTGCAACAGCTAATAAAGCAAAAGAAATCTGTCCAATTTCTAAATTGTTAAACACAACAATAACGCTATCAGTTGAATTACTTAGCTAAAAAAAATTAAGCATAAAAAAAACCATTCGAAATCGAATGGTTTTTTTATTTATAAAACGACTTATTACATTTTCGCTTTTAATGCTTTAGCTTCAGCAGTCATTTCAAGAGCGCTATAAACTCCTAACAAAGTTTTAGAAACATCTTCGTTTTTAGGATCTAATTCGTTTGCTTTTTTAAGGTAAGGAATTACACTTTTGAAAACAGTTTCTCTTTGTCCTTTCAAAACATCGTAACGTTTCATGTCTTTAGCAGAAGTACCCAATTTATTCATTTCATCAATGATTGGTTTTTCAGCTTCTAATTTCAATGCCGCAAGGTTTAAGTAAGCATTTGTATAATTAGGATTAATTTCAATTGCTTTCAAGTAATATTTCTCAGCATCAGCATTGTTTTTTGCACCTGAACTAATTACACCTAAATTAAATACTAAATCAGCATTATTTGGATCTTTTTCTAAAGCTTCTCCAACTAATTTTTTGTACATGTCAAAATCTTTAGTTTCAAGATATAAGTTAGCTTCAGTTAAGATCAAAGAAGTATCTTCTGGGTTTGCTTTTCTTGCATCAGCAATTGCTTTCTTAGCTTCTTCAGTACGCCCTTTTTGAACTAAGATTAATGCTAAATTTTTGTAGATTTCTCCTCTTTTTGAAGGAATAGCTTCCGTTTTAGGTTTTTCGTGTGTACCTAATTTTACAGCCATGTCTCTTTCTTTAGCATTTGCAAAGTTATCTTCGTTATTATTCGCTTTGTTTAATGCTAAATACAAAGTTCCTTTTCCAGAATAGTTTAATTTTTTCAACTCTTCATACATTGGTAAAGCAAGATCAAAATCTTGTGCATTTACTGCTGTTGAAGCTGCATAGTACAAGTTAATTGTATCATTTCTGTCTAATGCATAAGCATCATACAATTTTTTTGCTCCTTCAACATTTTTATTTGACTGAGTATCAGCAATTGCAGAATTGATTAATTTAGCTTTAATACTGCTAATTGAAGTAGCTGCCTGAGTTGAGAATTTCTGTTTTCCAGAAGTTTTTTCAATCTCAATTAATTTTTTGTAGCTCTCAGCAGAAAGGGATAAATTTTTGCTTGTTTCAATATTTTTATCAGCAAGTTCCAAATAAGCATTTCCTTTTACAAAATAGAATTGAGCCTGCTCTGTATCTTTAGCATTCGCAACCATATTTTCAGCATCATTTAAGATTGAAACTGCTCCTTGAGCATCTCCTCCTTTTAAAGCTTTTTCAGCATTTTTAATTTGATCTTTTTGCGCAAAAGAAGCCATAGAGATCAATAACGCTGAAGCAAGTATTACATATTTACTTTTCATAGTGATATTTATTTGTATTTAAATTTCTTTTTTCTAATTATTCTTCAGATTCTTCCTCTTCAGTATCATCTTCGTCATCCACTACTTCATCATCAGAGTCGTCATCTTCCTCTTCTGCTGTTCCGTCATCTTCAAGAACTTCCATATCTGGCTTAATTCTTTCGATTGCAGATTCTATTACATTTCCGTCTTCATCAACAACAACTTCTTCGGCATCATCTTTCATTACGGTTGTAACAGCAGCGATAGAATCTTTTCCTTTAAGATTAATCAACCTAACACCTTGAGTTGCACGTCCCATAACACGTAAATCTTCGATCGCCATTCTGATTGTCAATCCTGATTTATTGATAATCATTAAGTCATCAGAATCTGTTACCGCATTGATAGAGATCAATTTACCTGTTTTCTCTGTAATATTAAGCGTTTTAACACCTTTACCTCCACGGTTTGTAATTCTGTAAACGTCTTCTCCATCATCGTCTACCAACTTCGTACGTTTTCCATATCCGTTTTCAGTTACAACCAAGATTTGAGATTCAGCGATATCATTTTTATCAACTGTAACCATTCCGATTACTTCATCAGTTTCATCTTTCAAGGTAATTCCACGAACTCCAGAAGCTGTTCTTCCCATCGGACGTGTTTTAGTTTCCTCAAAACGAACTAATTTACCAGATTTAACTGCTAAGATAATTTGGCTTTCTCCGTTTGTCAACTGAGCACCAATCAATTCATCACCTTCTTTAATTGTAATAGCAGCAACACCATTAGCTCTTGGTTTAGAATATTTCTCTAAAGAAGTTTTCTTCACCTGTCCTTGTTTCGTTACCATTACAAGATTATGTGTATTGATATAATCTTTGTCTTTTAAATCTTGTGTACAAATGAAAGCTTTTACTTTATCATCACTTTCAATGTTTACAAGGTTTTGGATCGCTCTACCTTTTGCTGTTTTACTTCCTTCTGGAATTTCATAAACACGCATCCAGAAACATTTTCCTTTTTGTGTAAAGAACATCATGTACTGGTGGTTGGTTGCAACGAACATATGCTCAAGGAAATCCTGATCTCTTGTTCCAGCACTTTTTTGACCAACTCCTCCTCTATTCTGAGTTTTGTATTCTGTCAAGTTTGTACGTTTGATGTAACCTGCGTGAGAAATTGTAATTACTACATTTTCATCAGCAATTAAATCTTCAATACTTACATCACCTCCAGAATATTCGATTTGAGAACGTCTTTCGTCACCGTATTTATCACGAATCTCTGTAAGTTCTTCTTTAATCAAATCGATTCTTAAATTAATATCAGCAAGTAAAGCTTTTAAGTGCTCAATTAACTTCATTAATTCATCATACTCTGCTCTTAACTTATCTTGCTCCAGACCTGTCAACTGACGTAGACGCATCTCAACAATCGCACGAGCCTGAATATCTGATAATTTAAATCTTTCGATTAATTTTTCTCTTGCTTCATCTGTATTTTTAGATCCTCTAATTAACGCAATTACTTCGTCAATATTATCAGAAGCAATAATTAATCCTTCTAAAATATGTGCTCTTTCTTCTGCTTTACGTAATTCAAATTGAGTTCTTCTTACTACCACATCATGACGGTGCTCAATAAAGTAATGAATCATATCTTTTAGATTCAACAATTGAGGACGTCCTTTTACCAATGCAATATTATTTACACTGAAAGAAGATTGTAATTGAGTGTATTTGTATAAAGTATTTAAAACTACGTTTGGCGTAGCATCACGTTTCAGGATATAAACGATACGCATACCGCTTCTATCCGACTCGTCACGAATATTCGCAATACCTTCGATTTTTTTCTCGTTAACCAAATCAGCCGTACGTTTGATCATTTCGGCTTTGTTAACCTGATATGGAATTTCAGTAACGATGATACATTCTCTTCCGTCAACTTCTTCAAAACCAACTTTAGCACGCATAACGATACGTCCTCTACCGGTTTTAAAAGCTTCACGAACACCTTCGTATCCATAAATAATACCTCCCGTTGGAAAATCAGGAGCTTTAATATGAGTCATTAACTCATCTACTTCAATATCGTTATTATCAAGATACGCCAAAGTACCATTGATAACTTCAGTTAAATTGTGTGGCGGCATATTGGTCGCCATACCAACTGCAATACCTGTCGCTCCATTTACTAATAAAGTAGGAACTCTTGTAGGCATTACTTTTGGCTCATAGATTGTATCGTCAAAGTTCAATTGAAAGTCAACTGTTTCTTTTTCGATATCTGCCATAATTTCCTCAGAAATTTTACGCATTCTGGCCTCAGTATAACGCATTGCTGCAGGACTATCCCCATCGACAGAACCAAAGTTACCCTGACCATCAACTAATAAATATCGCATACTCCACTCTTGAGCCATACGTACCATTGCATCATAAACAGAAGTATCTCCGTGTGGGTGGTACTTACCCAGAACCTCTCCCACGATTCTAGCAGATTTTTTATGGGCAGATCTTGAAGTCACACCTAAATCATACATTCCATAAAGAACTCTTCGGTGCACTGGTTTCAAACCATCTCTAACATCAGGAAGTGCTCTCGATACAATTACTGACATCGAATAATCGATGTAAGCTGACTTCATTTCATCCTCTATGTTAATAGGAATTAACTTTTCTCCTTCAGACATAAGTTGTTATATTAAATAATTATAATAGTTTCAAAGCGTGCCAAGATACGTTTTTTTAAAATTTTTTCAGCTATTTCCTTACACTTATTTAAATGATTTATTAACAACTTTATTTTGGCTTTTAGTTAATAAATTAAGCGTTTTTTAACGCTTTAATTGCCTTTTTTTTCGTCTATTAGCTGACAGGCATTCCCGATGGGTACGGTTTTTGTTTTTAAAACAGTAATTCACTAAATTTACAATACCAATTATATATTATGGATGATAATTTTTCACCAAGAGTAAAAGATGTTATTACATACAGCAAAGAAGAGGCACTACGTTTGGGCCACGACTTTATTGGTACAGAACATCTAATGCTGGGCATTTTAAGAGATGGTAACGGAAAAGCTATTCATATACTTAATAACCTAGCAGTCGATTTAGATCATTTACGCAGAAAAGTAGAAGTACTTAGCCCTGCTAACCTGAGCGTTGAAGTAAATGCAGAAAAGAAAAAC
Source organism: Flavobacterium sp. (assembly GCF_036405015.1). Classification (GTDB taxonomy): domain Bacteria; phylum Bacteroidota; class Bacteroidia; order Flavobacteriales; family Flavobacteriaceae; genus Flavobacterium. Next base: position 7,331 of record NZ_DASWYK010000090.1, read on the forward strand.
CTTCACCTTACCCGACAGGCCGAAAGAGCCCTGAAGACCACTTTTCTTGAAGCAAAAGTATTTCAAAGTTCATCTATAAGCACGGCACACCTGCTGTTATGTATCTTACGCAACGAAAACGATCCAACAACCAAGCTATTGAATAAACTAAAAATAGATTATGACGTAGCTAAAGAACAGTATTTAAATATGACTCCGAACGAAGAAGAATTCTTAGAAAACTTGCCAAGAAACGAATCGTATAATGACGATTCAGGACAAGATGACAGTCTAAAAGAAAGCAGTTTCAATAATCCCGCCAATAAGTCAAACAAAAAATCTAAGACTCCAGTTTTAGATAATTTTGGGAGAGATTTAACAGAAATGGCTGAAGAGGGAAAATTAGATCCAGTTGTGGGACGCGAAAAAGAAATTGAACGTGTATCACAAATTCTAAGCCGTAGAAAAAAGAACAATCCACTTCTTATTGGAGAACCTGGGGTTGGTAAATCTGCTATTGCGGAAGGACTGGCTTTACGTATCATTCAAAAGAAAGTATCTCGTATTCTTTTCAACAAACGTGTTGTAACTCTTGATTTAGCAAGTTTAGTTGCTGGAACAAAATACAGAGGACAATTTGAAGAAAGAATGAAAGCCGTAATGAACGAGCTTGAGAAAAACGACGATATCATTCTTTTTATTGACGAAATCCATACTATTGTAGGTGCTGGTGGAGCAACAGGATCTCTTGATGCTTCAAACATGTTCAAACCTGCTTTAGCAAGAGGAGAAATTCAATGTATTGGTGCTACTACTCTTGATGAGTACAGACAATATATTGAAAAAGACGGTGCTTTAGAAAGACGTTTCCAAAAAGTAATTGTAGAACCAACTTCTGTTGAAGAAACAATCGCTATTTTGAACAACGTAAAAGATAAATACGAAGATCACCACAATGTAACCTATACACCAGAAGCTATTGAAGCTTGTGTTAAACTTACAGATCGTTATATGTCTGAGCGTTTCTTACCAGACAAAGCAATTGATGCTCTTGACGAAGCCGGATCTCGTGTACACATTACCAATATTGATGTTCCAAAACAAATTTTAGATTTGGAGCGTCAATTAGAAGAAGTTCGTGAGCTTAAAAATATGGTTGTTAAAAAACAAAAATATGAAGAAGCTGCCAAACTTCGCGATGATGAAAAACGTATCGAAAAAGATTTAGCTCTTGCTCAAGAACAATGGGAAGAGGATTCTAAAAACAACAGAATTTTAGTTACAGAAGATAATGTAGCCGATGTTGTTTCTATGATGACTGGAATTCCTGTTAATAGAATTGCACAGACAGAAAGCAACAAATTGGCTCAGTTACCTGAATTAATTCAGAACAAAGTAATTGGTCAAAATGAAGCTGTTTTGAAAATTGCTCGTTCTATTCAACGTAACAGAGCTGGACTTAAAGATCCGAACAAACCAATTGGTTCGTTTATTTTCTTAGGTCAAACTGGTGTTGGTAAAACGCAATTGGCTAAAGTTTTAGCAAAAGAATTGTTTGATTCTGAAGATGCGTTAGTTCGTATTGACATGAGTGAATACATGGAGAAATTTGCGATTTCTCGTTTAGTTGGAGCGCCTCCGGGATACGTCGGGTACGAAGAAGGTGGTCAATTGACTGAGAAAGTTCGTAGAAAACCATATTGTGTAGTGCTGCTAGACGAGATCGAAAAAGCACATCCAGATGTATTCAACATGATGCTTCAAGTTTTAGATGACGGATATTTGACAGATAGTTTAGGTCGTAAAATTGACTTTAAAAACACTATCATTATCATGACTTCTAACGTTGGTGCTCGTCAGTTGAAAGACTTTGGACAAGGTGTTGGATTCGGAACTGCAGCAAGAACTGCTCAAGCTGATGAAAACTCAAAAAGCATTATCGAAAATGCTTTGAAGAAAACTTTTGCTCCTGAGTTCTTAAACAGAATTGACGATGTAATTGTATTCAACGCATTAGAAAAAGCTGATATCGATTTGATTATCGAAATCGAATTGAAAAAACTATATTCTCGCATTGCTGAGTTAGGTTACAAATTAAGCTTGACTGACAAAGCAAAAGCATTTATTGCCGAAAAAGGTTTTGACAAACAATTTGGAGCACGTCCATTAAAAAGAGCAATTCAGAAATACGTTGAAGATTTGTTAGCAGAAGAAATCATTACTTCGAAAATACATTCTGGTGATGAAATCATGATGGATTTAAAAGACGATTCACAAGAATTATCAGTAGAAATCCATAAAGCCGAAGAGCCGTCAAATCAGTAAATTAGTCAAAATTTATAACACAAATAACTTACCCGTTACGTTTTCATAACATAACGGGTATTTTTTTTAAAGAAATCACTATCTTTAGTAAAAGCAAATAGCTATTTTTGATTTTCAATTCTATAATAAAAAAACAACTTATGCTTCAAAACAAAGTCATTTTAGGCAGCGAAGAATGGTGCTCATTTCCAGAACTAGGAATCCCGACAATCAAGGCTCGTGTTGATTCTGGCGCTAAAACTTCGGCAATGCACGCTTTAAACATAGCTCCTTTTATAAAAAATGATGCCAATTGGGTTAAATTCGATATTAATCCGATTCAGAATAACATTAAAACCATTATTCACTGTGAAGCACCTTTGGTTGACAAACGAATTGTAAAAAGTTCCAGTGGTTTTAGAGAACACCGTTATGTGATTCAAACCAGTTTAAAAATTGGTGATGCTAAATGGCCAATCGAAATGACCTTGACGAATCGCGATTCTATGGGATTTAGAATGCTTTTAGGACGCGAAGCCATGAGCGGAAGGGTTTTGGTTGATCCAGAGCAAAAATATCTTCTAGGACAACCTACACCTGAATCTCTTAAAGAATTATACCAAAACTCAGAAAAAGCAAGTTCAGGTTTAAGAATTGGACTTTTAGCCAGCAATCCTGAATTATACAGCAATAAGAGAATTATGGAAGCTGGCGAAATGCGCGGTCACGAAATGCATTTTTTGAACATCAAAGAATGTTACATGAAATTGGACGCCAAAACTCCAGAAATTCATTACAGAGGCGGTAAAATCTTAAATCAGTTTGATGCTATTATTCCTAGAATCCGTCCAAGTATTACTTTTTATGGTTGTGCTTTGACTCGCCAGTTTGAAGCTTTAAAAGTTTTCTGTTTAAATTCGGCTACAGCCATAACACAATCACGAGATAAATTATATTCTTTACAGTTATTATTAAATAGCGGAATTGATATTCCAACTACTGGTTTTGCTAATTCTCCGCTTGATACAGACAACTTAATCAAAATGGTTGGTGGTTCACCATTAATTGTAAAATTATTAGAAGGAACACAAGGAAAAGGCGTTGTTTTGGCCGAGACCAAAAAAGCAGCAGAAAGTGTTATCAATGCTTTTAAAAGTTTGAATGCCAATATTTTGGTTCAAGAATTCATCAAAGAAGCTAACGGAAAAGATATTCGTTGTTTTGTAATCGACGGAAAAGTGGTTGCTGCAATACAACGTGAAGCAATGCCAGGCGAGTTTAGAGCCAATATACATCTTGGCGGTACCGCTTCTGTAATCAAAGTAACTCCTGAAGAAAAAAAGATCGCCATAAAAGCCGCAAAAGCAATGGATTTAAAAGTGGCTGGTGTTGATATTATTCGTTCTTCTAAAGGACCTTTATTATTAGAAGTAAACTCGTCTCCAGGTTTGGAAGGAATTGAAGGCGCAACCAATAAAGATGTGGCTGGAGAAATGATTAAAGCGATTGAAAAGAATTTTAAATTGTAATTAAGTTCATTTAAACTTAATTCTCTAGAAATATTTTAGCAGCTTTGTCGAAGTTTAAAACTTTGGCAAAGCTTTTTTATTTAACTTTAAAATAAAAAATATGACTTTCCCATATCTAGATATTGTTTTAAGAAGCATTGCAGTTTATTTCTTTATGACTATTGCTTTACGAATATTTGGTAAAAAAGAACTTTCGCAATTAAATACTGCCGATGTAATTCTTATTTTATTAATAAGCAACTCTGTTCAGAATGCGATGGTTGGCCCAGATACCAGTTTAACAGGCGGTTTAATTGCTGCTTTAGTCTTATTTGTAATTAACTACATCATTAAAAAACTAACTCACCGATATAAAGTTATTGGCGATTTGTTACTAGATAAACCCCAAATTCTAATTCACGACGGAAAGCTGGATTTTAAAGCCCTAAGCAAACTCGATATTTCTGACGAAGAACTAAAAGAAGCCATGAGAGAACATGGAATAGAATTTTTTAAAAACGTAAAATTAGCCATGCTAGAAATTGATGGAACAATCAGCATCATTTCTGAAGATCAGCAAAAGTTAAAACAAACGCATTACAAACGTAGACACAATCGTAAAAATCTTCAGAAGTTTTAATAAAAAGAAAAAGACCGAATTCAAAATGAATTCGGTCTTTTTTTTGCTTTTAATAATTATCCAGATCACTCTCTTTTATTGTTTCATTCGTTAACCCAAAAGCCTTAAGTCTATGATTCAGATTGACTAAAATATAATCTTGTTCAACTGGAAAACGTGCTGCGATATTTTTATAATGTTTTAAAAGCCTTTTGTCATTCACACCATCTAAAGCCTGCAATGTAATATGAACAACTTTATTGACTTTATCATTTAAACCCAAAATAAAGATCTCCAAATAATCTTTTTTATTCTCTAATTTCCCCAAAGAATAATAAGCACTTACTCTAATATTTTCATCTAAATGAGATGTGAACGGAACAATAATAGAACCATAATCTATGTTCATTTCTTTCAACAAATAAGTACAAAAACGAAATGTTTCATCATTATTTATTCTCGAAACATTTTCTTCAATCAAACCCAACCAATCAGCACTTTTATCCTTTGCATACCAATATACAAATTGAAAAACAGCAAGTAAATTTTCTGTTGAATAAGCAATTAAACTCTCATAAGCACTATTATAATCAAATTTTGTTAGAATTTGGAGCAAAGTTTGCTTCTCTGTTCCTTTTGTCAAATAAAACTGTTTTAACAAAATATCCAAAGTTTCCGAATCAAGATTATTTTTCTTTATCAGACCTTTTAAACACTGATATTTGGTTTCAATTTCCTCGGTGGATAAATATACTCCCAAAATATGATCTACAGAACCACTCAAAGTAAAACTATATAAAAGAGGATTACTTTTCATTGTTTCTTCTGGTATAATCTCATCAAGCCATCTTTCATACCAATCTAAAAAATTTGATTCGAAAGCAAAATACGGCTTTTGCCTGTCTACATCAATATTAACAATCCTTCCTTTAAATTCACCATTCAACACAAGTCCGTAATAATAAGTACAGCCTTGAGTACCAATTGGCAAAATTCCGGCAAAAATCTTACCTAATTCTTCCTCAAAATCCTCATCAGAAATATTGTAATCCTCATCAATTCTTTTGTTTAAATTATGCCAAAAATCATCCGTCATATCAGGATGAATGACACAATCCCGTTTCAGACAATTTTCCACATTATTATAAACAAATTCGGCCAGATTTTCTCCAAAAGGATATATTCCGTAAGAAGGACCCGCAGCAGAATTCCCAAATGAAATTCCACCATTTCCAATATGCAATAAAAAAGCTTTATAAGATTCAGGCAAATCAATATTCAATTCTGTTTCAAATTTCAAAATATCATCCTCTTTAATAGTATTCCCTAAAACATACTTATGAGACTTAGCACCAAATACTTTAAATTCCTTATCAGCATCTTTTGCTGTAAGCAACTTCTTTTTTACTCTTTCAATCTGACTTAAAGTTTCCTGATTCATTATAGTTTTCAATTTAAAATAATTGTTTTAGTTTTAGAAATAACTATTAATCCAATATAGTTGTTTTTTCTTATGACAACCAAATTACCTACAAAATTCAACAAAACCATTCTACCAGACTACCTTTAAAAGTTTTCAATCTGTCAATCTAAAACAAAAGAGCCAATTTCGAATTGAAACTGGCTCTTTTAATATTTTTAAGGAAATACGATTATTTACATCTCGTTATTTCACAATATCTAATCATTTAAATAAACACGCTTAGAATAAAATAAACCAAACCTGCTAATAAAGCTGAAATTGGAATAGTTAGAATCCAAGCCCAGATTAAACTTACCGTAACCCCCCAGCGAACTGCAGAAACACGTTTTGTTAATCCAACACCAATAATAGATCCTGTAATAGTATGCGTTGTACTTACTGGAATTTTTAAGTGCTCTGTAAAGTAAAGTGTCAAAGCACCCGCAGTTTCAGCTGCTACACCTTCAAATGAGCTTACTTTTGTGATTTTAGAACCCATTGTTTTTACAATTTTCCATCCACCACTTAAAGTTCCAGCTGCAATTGCAGAGTAACACGCTAACGGAATCCAGCTAGGCATTACACCTTTAATACCTAAATCATCGTTTGGCAATACTACATCTAACCAAGCATCCATGTGAACTCCTGGGTTTGTATTGATATAAACTGCAACAGCCGCTGCAATAATACCCATTACTTTTTGAGAATCGTTACCTCCGTGACCTAAACTAAAAGCAGCAGAAGATAATAATTGCATTTTCTTAAGAGCAGCATCAGCTTGATGTAAGTTTAAGCTACTAAAGATCAAACAGAAAGCACTTACAGTTAAAACAATAAAGGCTACTAAAAACCATTTAATATTATGAGAATCAAAAGCTACACTCCAAAAATGAGAGTCAAACCTAGGTTTATCAATTTCAGAATAAGGTTTCATTAAACACCATACAAACACAATAGTTGCAATCATTAAAGCAACTGTAAAGATTTTTGGACCAATACTTTTACGTGAAGCATTTAATAACCAAATAGAAATTAAATAAGATGCGATTGCTCCTATTAATGGTGCTAAAACGATAAATGCAATAATGATAATAACTCCTGAGGGCATTCCGCCATCTTTACCTGCTTTATACCAGCTTACAATTTCGTACCAATAATGAGTTGCTCCATCTTCTCCAACATAACCTGAAAATCCATGAACAGCAATGGCATGTGCTACAGCCGCACCCGCAAAACCTCCAATTAAAGTATGTGAAGAACTTGACGGAATTCCTAACCACCAAGTCAATAAATTCCAGCAAATTGCCGCAATTACTCCAGCTAAGATAACAACAAGGTTAATTTCCATTGTGTGCGCTGTTTTAGCAACAGTATCCGCAACACCAAATCCGAAAACCCAATAAGCCAGAAAGTTAAAAAATGCTGCCCAGACAACCGCCTGAAAAGGTGTTAGAACCTTTGTAGCAACAACAGTCGCTATAGCATTTGCCGCATCATGAAAACCATTGATGTAATCAAAAATTAAGGCTAATACTATAATTAATATAAGTAGCGTCATAAAATTATAACTTCAGAATGAAAAATTGAATTAAGAATGTTTTACAGAAATAGATTCTAGTATGTTCGCAACACTCTTACATTTGTCTGTTGCTGATTCTAAAACAGATAATACTTCTTTATATTTAATAATATTTTTAGCATCTGTTTCGTTTTCAAAAATTTCAAAAACTGCTTTGTTATATACGTTATCAGACTTATTTTCTAGTTTATTAATTCTAGAAGCAGCGTCCTTAATCAATTTGAAGTTTTGTAAGTTTCTTAATTCTTTTACAGCACTATCAATATTTTGACAAGCCTCAAGGTTGATTTCTGTCATTTTTCTGATAGATTTTGTAATCTTATCAACTTGATACAATCTCATACGGCTTGACGCACCATGAAGGTAATCGGCAACGTTGTCAATTGAAGTAATTAAAGCGTGAATATCTTCTCTATCAAATGGAGTAATGAAGTTTCTACTTAACTCCAAGTTTGTCTGACGAGTGATATCCTCTCCTTTTTGTTCTAATTCGTCAATTTTTTGAAAAAGAATCTCTCTTTCTTTTAATGGTAAATTTACAGCTTCGTGTAAGTTAGAAGCTAATTCAATCAAATTAGTTGAAGCCTCTTCAAAAAGTGGAAAGAATTTTTTGTCTTTCGGCACTAAAAATTGGAAAATACTGTTTATTGACATTTGTTTATTTTTGATAGCGCAAAATTACCCTCATTAACACGTTTCAGTGTTAAGCCATTGTTAACAAATCGTTTTCAATTTGAAAACTCGCAAGGAATAACACCGTGTTTTCTATGTCATTATGTAAGATTCTGTCTTCTTTAACCAAAGGCACAACTTCTCTATAGCTATTCAGAAACATTTCAATAAAATCGCTTGATTTTAATGGCTCTCTGTAGGCAATTGCTTGAGATGCATTTAACAACTCAATCGCTAAAATTCGCTCTAAATTATCTAAAATTCGTAAGGCTTTCGTCGCTCCGTTTGCTCCCATGCTTACGTGATCTTCCTGACCGTTACTAGAGACAATACTATCAATACTTGCAGGCGTAGCCAATTGCTTATTTTGACTTGCAATACTCGCTGCAGTATATTGCGGAATCATAAATCCTGAATTCAATCCTGGATTATCAACCAAAAATGCCGGAAGATTTCGTAATCCTGAGATTAACTGATACGTTCTTCTTTCAGAAATACTTCCCAATTCTGCCAAAGCAATTGCCATAAAATCCAAAGCCAAGGCCAAAGGCTGTCCGTGGAAATTTCCACCAGAAATAATCTGATCGGCTTCAATAAAAATATTAGGATTATCAGTCACGGAATTGATTTCTGTTTTGAATACTTTTCGAACATAATCAATCGCATCTTTTGAAGCGCCATGAACTTGTGGCATGCAACGGAAAGAATATGGATCCTGAACGTGTTTCTTTTCTTGAGCGATAATTTCGCTTCCTTCCAAAAATTCTGTAATTCGTTGCGCCGTCACAATTTGCCCTTTATGCGGACGTATATAATGTATCAATTCATTAAAAGGTTCGATTCTTCCATCAAAACCTTCCAAAGAAATAGTTCCGATTAAATCTGCCAGATATGAATATTTATATGCTTTAATTAAAATATGCGCTCCATAAGCACTCATAAACTGAGTTCCGTTCAACAAAGCCAAACCTTCTTTCGACTGTAAAACAATCGGTTCCCAGCTAAAATGCTTTAAAACTTCTGAAGCATCTGTTTTCTTTCCTTCAAAGAGCACTTTTCCCTCACCTATTAACGGTAAAGACATATGAGCCAAAGGCGCCAAATCTCCCGAAGCTCCCAAAGAACCTTGCGTATAAATTATTGGCAAAACATCATTATTATAAAAATCTACTAAACGTTCTAAAGTCTTTAACTGAACTCCAGAATGCCCATAACTTAACGATTGGATTTTAAGCAACAACATCATTTTGACAATCTCAGCAGGAACTTCTTCACCAGTTCCACAAGCGTGAGATTTAACTAGATTTTCCTGAAGTTTAGATAAGTTTTCATTTGAGATTTTCACACTATACAAAGATCCAAAACCTGTATTGATTCCGTAAATTGGCGCTGTATGCGATGCCATTTTTTTATCTAAATAATCACGACATTTTTGAACATTTACTTTTGCCTCTTCAGACAATTCAAGCGTTTTATTATTAGATAAAATCTCGTGTAATGTTTCTAAATTTATAGTTTCAGTACTTATATAATGGACTTCTCTCATGATGTTTTCAATTTAAGACGTCAAAATTCAACAAATCAACATTAAAAAGCAACATTTTATCACAATAATTAAAATTCCAACAAAAGTCATTTTATGCGCTTTATTTATTCTTAACATAAAACCAGTCTCTTTTCCCAATCATTTTAATAGCTTTTCATTAAAATCCAACCTTTTACAAAAACAAATCAACGAAAAATACAAGTAGAAATATACCAAAACCTCAATTTACCCTATCGAATTTTAACAAATACTCAATATTGAATTATTGAGATTTGAATTATTAAAATATTCGCAAAAAGGCTTTTTGGGTTTTCAGCTTCTATAAAAAACTGTACTTTTGGAAAATCAAAAATGAAAAGTAACGGCACAAAATATCAATCTACAATGAAAACTCTAACTAGAGTTGCAATTGCTGCTACCATTATTTCTACTACAACAACTACTACCCCTTAGGGGTATACATTTTTACATATAATCCTGATTGTCTATACTTTTTTCGCAAAAGAAGAAAGGTAATGAATACATAAAAAATATTGCATTCAAAGAAATTAAAATATCAAAAATGAAAGTATTAAAATTTGGCGGAACTTCGGTAGCCAATGCTCAAAATATAAAACTCGTTCTCGAAATTGTAAAACAAAAGGCTGAAAAAGACCAATTAGCAGTAGTAGTTTCGGCCTTAAGTAAGGTTACAGATCTACTACAATCGGCAGCAGCAAAAGCGGCGGCAAACGACGAAAGTTTTAGAGAAGTTGTTGCCGAAATCGAGAAAAAACATCTTGACACTTTAAAAGAATTAATTCCGGTAAGTGAACAAAGCAGTTTGTTGAGCCATGTAAAAAGAATCATCAATCATTTAGAAACTTTATTGGATGGTTGTTTCTTATTAGGCGAATTATCTCCAAGAACTGCTGATACCATTTTAAGTTTTGGAGAATTGCTTTCTTCATTTATTATTGCTCAGGCATACCAACAAATTAACAAAGATGCGGTTTACAAAGACAGCCGTGAGTTAATTAAAACAGATAATAATTTCGGAAAAGCTGCGGTTAACTTCGAAGTTTCTAATCAATTAATCAAAGATTATTTTGCTCAAAATGGAGCAAAAATCAATATTTTACCTGGATTTATTGCACAGACTTTAGACGGAATCACTTCTACTTTAGGACGTGGCGGATCTGATTATACTGCAGCAATTATCGCTGGTGCTCTTGATGCAGAACAATTGGAAATCTGGACTGATGTAAACGGAATGTTTACTGCAAACCCAAAAATCGTAAAACAAGCTCAACCAATTGCTAACATTTCTTATCAAGAAGCCATGGAATTGTCGCACTTTGGAGCAAAAGTTTTGTATCCACCTACAATTCAGCCAGTTTTAAGAAAGAACATTCCAATTTTAATCAAAAATACTTTTGAGCCAGAAGCTGTTGGAACTTTAATTTCTAATACAGTTCTTTCAAAAGATACAGTTGTAAAAGGAATCAGCCATATTGATAATATTTCACTTTTAACGCTTGAAGGCCCAGGAATGATTGGAGTTGCAGGTTCTTCTCGACGTTTGTTTGAAGTATTGTCTCAGGAAAAAATCAACGTGATTTTTATTACTCAGGCTTCTTCTGAGCACTCAATCTGTATCGGAATTTTAAATTCTGATGCTGATAATGCCGAAGCTGCCATCAACAAAGCTTTTGAAATCGAAATTTCTCAGAACAAAATCGATCCTTGTTATGTAGAAAAAGACCTTTGCATTATTGCATTAGTGGGCGAAAACATGAAAAACCACCAAGGTTTAAGCGGAAGAATGTTCAGCACTTTAGGAAAAAACAACGTAAACATTCGTGCGATTGCGCAAGGTGCTTCTGAAAGAAATATTTCGACTGTAATTAACGAAAGAGACGTTAAAAAAGCGTTGAATACTTTACACGAAAATTTCTTTGAAGAAAACACAAAACAGCTGAATTTGTTTGTAATGGGAGTTGGAAATGTGGGTGAAAAATTCATTGAACAGATTCATAGCCAAAAGAAATTTTTAAAAGAGGTTTTAAAAATCAATGTTCGTGTAATCGCTTTATCAAACTCAAGAAAAATGATTTTTGATGAAGATGGAATTTCACTAAAAAATTGGGATTCGGCTTTAGCAGAAGGGGAACCAGCAAGTATCGATGGATTCATTAAACGTGCAGAAGAATTGAATTTACGTAATAGTATTTTCGTAGATATTACAGCAAATGCAACAGTTTCTGAAGCTTACGAAAGATTCTTAAAAGAAAGTATTGCCGTTGTAACTTGTAATAAAATTGCGTGTTCATCTGCTTACGACAACTATAAAAAACTAAAAAATCTATCTCGTCAATACAACGCTCCTTTCTTGTTTGAAACGAATGTTGGTGCGGGATTGCCAATTATCGACACAGTTAAAAACTTAATTGCATCTGGCGATAAAGTGCATAAAATTCAAGCGGTTTTATCTGGAAGTTTGAACTTTATTTTCAACAATTTTGATGAGAATAATTCTTTTCACGATGTGGTAAAAGAAGCGGGAGTTCAAGGTTTCACAGAACCAGATCCAAAAATCGACTTAAGCGGCATCGACGTGGCACGTAAAATCCTGATTTTGATTCGCGAAAGCGGTTATGAAATGGATATTGACGCCATTGCAAACGAATCGTTCTTGCCTGCAGAATGTTTGGCAACAACAAACAACGATGATTTCTTTGCTTCGTTAATTAAACATGCTTCTCATTTTGAGAACATTTACAAAGAAGCTTTAGCAAAAGATTCAAGATTGAAATACGTAGCGCAATTCGAAAACGGAAAAGCAAGCGTAGGGCTTCAATTCATTCCAAAAGATCATCCTTTCTATAATTTGGAAGGAAAAGATAATATCGTGCTTTTCTACACCGATCGTTACGTAGATCAGCCGTTATTGATCAAAGGAGCTGGTGCTGGTGCAGCTGTTACGGCTTCAGGAATTTTTGCAGACGTGATTCGAATTGGGAATATATAAATTTTTGTTTCAGGTTTAAAGTTTAACCGCAAGGCACGCAAAGGATGACGCAAGGTTCGCAAAATCTTTTTTTTTCTTTGCGAACCTTGCGAAAAAACCTTGCGGACTTTGCGGTTAAGATCACAAAGTTTGGCAACTTGAAACTTTAAACCTGAAACCTGAAACAACAAAAAATGGAAATAAAATTATTCTGTCCCGCTACAATTGCAAATCTCTCATGCGGATTTGACGTTTTGGGACTTTGCTTAGACAATGCGGGTGATGAAATGATTGTTCGAAAATCAGATCAAAAAGGAGTTCGAATTACTAAAATCGTAGGTGCCGATTTGCCTCTTGAAACCGAGAAAAACGTTTCGGGTGTCGCTGCTTTGGCGATGTTAGCAACTTTGGACGAATTGGATTTCGGATTTGAAATTGAAATTTATAAAAACATTAAAGCGGGAAGCGGAATCGGAAGCAGTGCGGCAAGTTCTGCCGGAGCGGTTTTCGGAATCAACGAATTATTAGGAAAACCTTATTCTCGTAAAGATTTGGTTCAGTTTGCGATGCAAGGAGAAAAATTAGCCAGCGGAAATGCACATGCTGACAACGTTGCTCCTGCCCTTTTGGGTGGCTTTACTTTGGTAAGAAGTTACGATCCTTTGGATATTATCAGAATTGACAGTCCGGAAGAATTGTACGCAACGGTGGTTCATCCGCAGATTGAATTAAAAACTTCTGACGCTCGTTCGGTTTTAAAACAAAACGTTTCCCTAAAAAGCGCCATCATGCAATGGGGAAATGTGGGCGGACTTGTAGCGGGTCTTTACACCAAAGATTACGAATTGATTGGAAGATCGCTTCATGACGAAATCGTAGAACCTTTAAGAAGTGTTTTGATTCCAGGTTTCGACCAGATTAAACAAACGGCTTACGAAAACGGCGCTTTAGGTTCTGGAATTTCAGGTTCTGGTCCGTCGATTTTTGCTTTAAGCCGAGGAAAAGAAACCGCAAATCAAATCGCAAAAGCCATGAGCGAGGTTTATGAGAAAATGAATTTACCATATGAAATTCACGTTTCGAAGATTAATCCAGACGGCGTAAGAATTTTGTAAAAACAACATTATCAACCATATAAGTAATATAAGTTCATTTAATAGAAATGCACACACAGTTTTATGTACTTATATTACTTATATGGTTTAAAAATAAAGACAACGTTTGTCTGGCTGAGCGGAGTCGAAGCCCTGCAAAGTGCGACACAAAGCATAGCACGCCCTGTTTTGTCATTCCGACGAAGGAGGAATCTCCACGAGAAGCTCGACAAAGATTGGAATTGCATTGCGGAGTTACTTGCGAAGATTTCTCCTCCGTCGAAATGACAAACTATGTGGATTCACTTTGCGAAGCTTCGACTTCGCTCAGCCTGACAAAACGAAACATAATTAAAAATAAAAAAATAAAAGCTATAAGCAAGCACAGGAAAAAGCCTAAAGCATACAGCTTAAAGCCTAAAGCAAAAAATAATGAAATACTACAGTTTAAACCATAATGCCCCAAAAGTTTCTTTTCAGGAAGCTGTAATACAAGGATTAGCGAGTGATAAAGGATTATATTTCCCGGAAAGCATTACGCCTCTTGATCCTTCATTTTTTGATAAAATCGAAAGTTTAAGCCACGAAGAAATTGCTTATGAAGCGATTAAACAATTCGTTGGCGACGAAATACCTGCAGAAAAATTAAAAGAAATTATCGCTGAGACTTTAGTTTTTGACTTCCCTGTAGTGAAAGTGGAGAACGGAATCTATTCGTTAGAATTATTCCACGGACCAACAATGGCGTTTAAAGACGTTGGAGCGCGATTTATGTCGCGTTGTTTGGGTTATTTCAACAAAGACAAAAAAGACGCTAAAAACACGGTTTTAGTAGCCACTTCTGGAGATACAGGAGGCGCAGTTGCAAGCGGATTTTTAGGTGTTGGTGGTGTTGATGTTGTCATTTTATATCCGTCTGGAAAAGTGAGCGACATTCAGGAAAAACAATTGACGACTTTAGGACAGAATATTAAAGCGCTTGAAGTTGATGGTGTTTTTGACGATTGTCAGGATATGGTGAAAAAAGCGTTTTTAGATGAAACTTTAGCACACAAAAACCTAACTTCGGCGAATTCTATCAATATTGCGCGCTGGTTGCCACAGATGTTTTATTTCTTCTTTGCTTACAAAGCTTTGAAGAGCCAAAACAAACCTTTAGTTTTCTCTTGTCCAAGCGGCAACTTCGGGAATATCTGTGCTGGAATTATGGCAAAAAAATTAGGTTTACCAATTGAGCATTTTGTTGCTTCGACAAACGTAAACGATACCGTGCCAAGATTCTTAGAAAACGGGAAATACGACCCGAAACCTTCTAAAGCAACAATTTCGAACGCAATGGACGTTGGAAACCCAAGCAACTTTATTAGAATTCAGGAATTATACAACAATGATTTAAAGGCTTTTGAAAAAGACTTCTCTTCGTACAGCTACACGGACGAAGAAACTTTAAAAGCCATGAAACAAATTTACAACACCGAGGGTTACATCGCAGAACCTCACGGCGCGGTTGGTTATTTAGGTTTGAAAAAAGAGCTTGAAAAAAACCCGAACGCGATTGGTATTTTCTTAGAAACCGCTCACCCAATTAAATTCTTAGATGTGGTTGAACCAGCTTTAGGAATTACGCTTCCAATTCCAGCACAAATTGAAAGTGTTATTAATGAGGAGAAAGTGAGTGTGAAGATTGGGACTTATGAGGAGTTGAAGGCTTTCTTGGGGTAACAAAATCATATTACAATTATAAAAGACGACTGGATGCACTTCAGTCGTCTTTTTTTATTACATCAACACTCTTTTTTGTCAAAGAATTATTTCATTAAAAGAAGAAAATAAAACTTTTTGCAATGGAGATTAATCTAACTAATAGACTAAATTTTATCTCAAATATTTAAAATTAATGATTAATCATACTGTTAAAAACAATGTTAATAACAATTTTACTTTCTAATTTCACTCGCTTTTTATTTAATTAATTTAGTTATTATTATTTACTTACTAAATCTATATAATTATGAATCAGATTTTTAAAGAAGGAGAAACTGTTAGATTAAAAAGTGGAGGACCTTTAATGACAATAAGCACAATTGACAAAGAAAGTAATTTAGCAAATTGCGAGTGGTTTGATAGTAAAAAAGAATTCAGAGCAGCTGATTTTTATCTAACAAGTTTAGTACATGATGACAATAACATCCGCATATCTGTTATTTAATTAAACCATAAGTCACTATTCCGGTGGCTTATTCTATTTTTTCTATGGAAAGATTACCATCTACTAACGAAAATATTGAAAAACAATTTGAAGAAGAATTGATATCATCTTTTGAGCCTAAAAGAAAAAGGATATTTAAAAAGTTTTTCGCCGCTGCTCTTGGAAGCATACCATGGGTTGGGGGATTTTTAAACGCAGCAATGGATTTCAAAGCTGATGAAAATCAATTTAAAGCAAATAGTTTATATACTCAATGGTTACAAGAACATTCAAAAAAAATGTCAGAACTTGGAGAAACACTGACAAACGTAGCTGTCCGTTTAAACGAATTTCCTGAAGAAATAGACCAACGCATAGAAAGTGAAGAATATTTACAAATAGTTAAAAAGGCATTTCGAACTTGGAATGAAACTGATACAACCGAAAAAAAAGAATTAGTTAGAAAATTAATTACAAATGCAGGAGCATATAAACTAGTTCCTGACGACTTGATTAGATTGTTCATAGACTGGATAAATATCTATCATGAAGTCCATTTCGCAGTGATTAAATCTATTTTTGAAAACTCTGGCATAACAAGATCTCAAATATGGAATTTATTAAATGGAACAAATGTTAGAGAAGATTCATTAGAAGCAGATCTATTTAAAATGATAATTAGAGATTTAAGTATGGGAGGTGTAATAAGGCAACATCGTGCAACTAATTATCAAGGTGATTTTATTAAAAAAACTACAAGAAAAACATCTAGTTCTACTTACAAATCAGCTTTTGATAATCAAGAACAATATGAATTGACAGAACTAGGAAAACAATTTGTACATTATACAATGAATGAAATTGTAGGTCGTGTTTCATAAATCGTTACTAATCTTCTAACTATAGCTAATGCTTAAATCGTTAACGCATTAGATTGGTAAACTACTTAAATGTGGCACTAACGAAAACAATTAATATTACCACATACTACCTACAATTTAATTAACTTTTTTCCCAAATGAAAAAATGTGCATATTGTGATATAGAAACCAAACTTACTAAGGAACATATCTGGCCTAAATGTTTAATTACAAGAATGCCAAACCTAACATTTAGATATATTGGTAGTCAAAGCAAATTTGTCACATCAGAACTTGTAATTTCTGACGTTTGTTCAAAATGTAATAACGAAAAGCTTTCAAAACTCGATTCTTATTTTTGTTCTCTTCATGATAAATATTTTAAAAACTTTCATGAAGAAAAGAAACAGTTTATTTTTGAATATGATTACGATTTACTTCTAAGAAGTTTATTAAAAATCATTTTTAATTCGTCGAGAACAGTCAATAGTGAAGACAACTTCTTTGAAAATTTTAAGCATTTCATTCTTAATGGCAATGAAACTTGGGGAAATGTAATTATACTATTAGACATAATTACTCCTTGGATTACAAGGGATAGCATAAAAGTATATCCTACATCTATGAGATGTGGTACTGTAGAAATAGGAAATAAAAATGAAAATTTCATAATTTGGGCTGTTACTGTAAACTCCTTTTATTTTTATATTCTTATTTCTAAGGAAAAAACTTTGTCTGAAACTTTGGCAGAGGAATTGAACAACATATATAATAGAATTCCAGGATCAATTATTCATCCATTCAAAACACAAACATTAATTTCTGATTTTTCTAATCAAAATAGTCGCGATGCTCATGTAGGTTTCGTCATGAGCACCTATGAAGCTTTTTATAAATTATACAAAAAATAGAAAACAACTCGCGCTAGCAATTAAGAAGTCAAAAAAAAAGAGACCTTCACAAAAGGTCTCTTCTCAATCTAATATATCTTCAAAACAGTTATTTCCCGTTCAATAACTTCTCCAAATACTCCACTTTATCTTTTTCAGCTTGCACCAAACGCTCGTAAAGTTCAACTACTTTATCTAAAGGATTAAAAGTACAATTTGTTGCAAAAATACTGCCTGTAGTAACAACATTATTATTAAAGCTATTAAAGTAATTAATAACACCTTCATCTGAAAAGTTTTCAATCGCTTCAACAGCTTTTGCAATCTGAATTAGTTTCTGTTCGTCTACCGTTTCGCTGTTTTCAATAATAGAGATTGACTGTTGATTTGTACCCAAAGCCTGTGCCAGTGCTTCCTGCTTCATATCTTTAAGCTCTCTGATACGGCTTATATTTCTGCCGATATGTCTTGGTTTTATTGCTGTACTCATAATTCAAAGATATTTAAAATTCTTAAACGAAAATCGATTGCTGTAAAAAACAAAGCTATTTTTGTAAGATACGGTTTTCATAATCTTTCTTGGGGTAACTTTTTTTACAAAGTTTCAAAACTGAAAAATACCTTAAAAAAAGCATTGTATTTTGTAGTTTTATTTTTTTATAAAATTAGCTTTTTATAAGCATAAAACCTATGTTTGACAGATTGTATAGAAGATCTAATTCAAAATAAAAAATGCAATTTTTATCCCGAATATTTAACAGAATTAAAGAAATCCCTAATGCGGAAATGAATATATATCAGACTGATCATACTCAAACACCTGAAATTTTTACGCTTATTAAAGAGCATAAGAATAATGAAGCTAAAAATCATTTAAATCGTAATCCACAAGAAATACATTTGAAAGGATGGATGGACGACACGCCTTTACATGTTGCTTCATCTAGCGGAAATATGGAAATGGTTGAATATCTTCTTAAAAATCATGCTAATGTAAATGCAGAAAGAAGTGGAATTTATGCCACTCCGCTATGTTGGGCAGATAATTATGATATTGCAAAATATCTTCTTGATCATGGAGCAACGATGAATGACAGGGAACTTTTTCTTGCAACAAGCCAAGATAAAGTTGATGTTGTTGATTTATTATTAACACGAGGCGCAAAAATAGACCATGAGGAACCTCAATATTTACAATGCAAATCAATTGAATGTGCTAAAGTTTATTTAAAGCATAAAATTGATTTAAACGGCTCTGATGAACACAATAGCAATTTACTGCATAAGCTCGCCTGGCTTGATCTGCCGCTAGTATTTGATTTCGTTTATAACAACGGATGTGATTGGAAAAAAGACAGCAGCAGCAGAACACCGTACTATTTGGCAAAACAAGGCAATCGTCAAGATATTTTAAATCATTTTCAAAAATATTATGCTGAAATAATTAGTAATAAAGTAACCTCTCTCTCGCCTGAAAATTACCAATACAAGAGAATCTTTTTCTTTAAACAAAATCCTTTTAAACCAGACTTTTTCGTAGCGTACACTAAAAATTCCAACTTAGTAAAATATGCAAAAAAAGAGAATGAAATTACGGTTGACAAAATCATAAATATTGATATTCCTACTATTAGAAATTTTACATTTGATAAAATCGGAAACATTATAGTTCCAACAGGAGATCATAAATTATTGATTATTGAAGAGGAAACCTTTAATCTAATAAGAACCATAACATTACCAGAAGATTTAATTTTAGATCAAATTACTTATCTGCCTTTAAGAAATTTATATGTTGGAAGTTCACAAAATTGGGAAATCATTTTACTTTCAGAAGATTTCGAATTAATAAACACGACTACAGCTAAGGATGGTACTTTCCATCCAAAAATAAATGAGAATCAGGATTTAATTGCTTTTAATAGTTATGATCAAGAAACCTATTTTAATTTATATCATCTCAGAGAAGATTTAAGTATTCATTTTATCTATCGTTTCTTTAAAGCATGGGATAATACTTCTAGCGGATTTGAATTTAATGGTAATGAATTTGCTGTGTCATTTCCAAACGAACTGGAGTATTATGAATATAAAGATGGTGAATTAAATAAAATATGGGAAATGGATATTTCGCAATTCAAATCGCAACATGATTTGAGTTTTTTAACTTTTAAAAATGAAAATCTAATTCTTTTAGGTAAAGGAAAGTCTATATTGTTTGTGAATAGACAAGAGAAAAAAATACTTCAGGAAATTAAACTAGACTTACAAAGCGAGATTAGACAATTATATATTGATGAAAGCAAGGATAATTTAGTTATCTATACTGATCACGAATTAAAATTAATTCCGCTATAAGATTTCCTCTCCTAGCGCGAGCGTCCCGTAAATGAACACAAAGGAATTCAAAAGCCAATTGAAACGGACACAAGCGAGACGCTAGCGCTAGCGAAAAGCATTGAACACAAATATCTATTTCTTTGTTCCCAACAAATACAAAATCTTAGCAGGTCCAGATTTTACTTTTCCAACTTCCCAATTAAAGTTTTCTTTGTTGTCTAAC
This sequence comes from Flavobacterium sp., assembly GCF_036405015.1. Classification (GTDB taxonomy): domain Bacteria; phylum Bacteroidota; class Bacteroidia; order Flavobacteriales; family Flavobacteriaceae; genus Flavobacterium. The sequence continues at coordinate 27,584 of NZ_DASWYK010000090.1, forward strand.
TTAGAAATCAATTCGTTCATTTCTTCAACAGAATAGGTTCTTAAAGACGAAACGACACCATCCCACAAAACCAAAATCGGTACAATTGGAATTAGGTAGGTAAAAATAATTCGTCCAATTTTAAACGGTCTTATAAAAGGCGTTGTCAGCAAAACAGAAATTGGCGAAAAAATCATCGCTACAATACTTGGAACACTTCTTTCCTGCCCTTCAAAAATCGCTATTGAACTATTGCTATCAATTGCATTTTGCAGAATCTGTTGTGCGTCTTTCGGTTTAAAATGATGAAAAGATAAAAATTGCGTTCGGAGTCCGTTTAGGTTTTTGGGAACATTTCTGGCATCGACTGGTGTCTTTACAAAATCGAAATTTTCAGCTTGTTTTTGTGTGTGCTCGAATGCGGGAATATTGGGAAAATAATCCGTGAGCAGAATTTTTAAATCGGGATTGTTTTTTCGCAATTCGGCGTTCAGCCAAATTAATCCGCCACCTCCACCAGATGCAAGATCAATAATTTGATTGGTTTGGCTTTCTTTTAAACCTTTTTCAATTACGGGAACTATGCCTTTGTACATGGCTGTTTTATTCGAAAGAAACTGTAAAAAATCAGTCATGTAATTTCTAATAAACTCTGGAAGCCATTGTTGATCTTCAAATTCAAATAAATGTATTCTGCTCATACTTTCTTGATTTTCGGTTCTATACAAATTTCAATAATTTTATTTAAATATTTCCTTACATTTATAAAAATAAACTAAGTAGCATGGAAGGATTTTTTTTAATACTATTAATGATGCAAATGCTATCTTATGGAATAGTCGATTATTACAAAATAAAATATGGCCGTGTAACTATTCTATCCATATTTCTAATGCTTTTCTTAATTGTTTTTCCTTTACGTTTTCAAATTGGTGAGGAAGTAGAAAAAAATTCTATTCTTTGTTTATACAATGCCTTTGCCTACTTTGAAGTTTATTGGAATATTGGTATGACATTAGTTTTATCCTCGCACTTTGTTTATTGTTATTTTATTAATAGAAAACCGAAAACCACATCATAATTTATTGAAACTAAACTACAAGGTTAACTTGAATAAAAATCTCAATTGCCTCCAGCTTTAGCTGGAGGTTTTGTTTTACAGGATAATTCGGCTTTAACCAAAAAACTTAAAAGATTAGGCTAAAGCCATTTTCTACTATAACTTTGTCTTCTACAGCTAAAGCTGTAGGCAATTCAATTTTTATTTTAAACATGATTACAAAAGCATTACTTGAAGATATTCCTGCATTAACCATTTTAATCAACTCGGCTTACAGAGGCGAAACCTCTAAAAAAGGCTGGACAACAGAAGCGCATTTACTAGAAGGAAAAAGAACCAACGAACAGGAAATGACAGAAATTTTTCTGGATCCGAAAAACACTATTCTAAAGTTTACAGAAAACAATACAATTATCGGTTCCGTTTTATTGGTTGAAAAAGAAAATCAATTGTATTTGGGAATGTTGACTGTTTCGCCAGAACTTCAAAACAGCGGAATTGGAAAAAAACTTTTAGCTGAAGCCGAAAATCATGCTAAATCTCTTGGTTTATTGAGTATTATTATGACGGTTATTTCAGTTCGCGAAGAATTGGTGGCTTGGTACAAACGCCATGGTTATGTGGATACAGGCAAACGAGAAGCTTTTCCTGAAAGTGAAATTCATACTACGGTTTCTGAAATTCCTTTGGAGTTTATTTATTTGGAGAAAAAGCTGGTTTAAGTTTATTCCACAGAGATTAACAAAGAATCGCTAAGTTTTTTTAATCTCGCAAAGCCACAGAGACGCAAAGTTTAATTAAAAAAAATAACCATATAAGTGATATAAGGAATTTTAAGTTTTCTCTTAATTGAACTTATATTACTTATATGGTTCAAAACCTTGAGACTTTGTGAGATTTTGTTTTAATTTAATCAAGAAACTGTTCTCTTAATCTTCGAAAGAAACTCATGAGAAACTCCCAAATATGATGAGAGATTCTTGTTGTTTATAGCACTTACTTTTTGCGGATAGCGCTCTTTAAAGTCTAGATAACGTTGTTTTGAGGTTTTGTTGAGAACATCCAAAAGTCGCTGCTGGATGGCAACATTGGCACGCTCAATCATGAGAACATGAAACTTAATGAGTTTCGGAATTACAGCAAACAAATACGCTTTTTGCATTTTATTGATAACGACTATTTCGCTGTCTTCAATGGCTTTAATGTTGTAAGTGGTTGGTTTTTGATGATAAAAACTTTCCAAGTCGCAAATCCATTCATCTTCGAAAGAAAAGAAAATGACACTTTCGGTTCCGTTTTCATTTAAAATGTAAGTTTTGAACGATCCTTTCAAAATAAATCCTTCATAGCTGTTGTTTGAATTCTGGATTTGTAAAAATTGATTTTTTTTGAGTTTAATGAGCTCTGCTTTGGAGACAATAATATCCCATTCCTCATCTGTGAGCAGGATCTTTCGCTCAATGTTTTTTCGTAGTAGGTTGTACATTTTTGTGGTTTTTTGTTTAAGGAATAAATTCGTTTGTCAATCCACTATTAATTAGGGGCTTAAATAATGTAATCGATTACGTAAAAATACAGTATTTATGCATTTTTGTAAATTAACAAGTGTTAAAAAAACATATTTCGTAGATTTTTTTACAAAAGTTTGAACTTGTTCAACTTTTTTCGTTCAAATAATTTTCAGTTTTGTAGTGTTAAACTTTTATAAATAACCAAACTTTAATTATGAACTTAAAATCAAAACTTGCCATGTTCGCTGCAACATTGGTTTTCGGATTTACAGCATGTAACTCTGAAGAAATTGCTTCAACTCCAGAAGCAAAAATCGAAACAACAAACGAAACTGCGATTGAAGCATCTGCAACCAACACGACTGCTAAAATCGGAAATTGCGCTGAGGTTCCTGGATGGGCTTCACAAAACGGAGGTACAACTGGAGGAGGTTCTTCGGCTGAAACTACGGTTACTACTTACGCTCAGCTTAAATCGGCTATTGAAAACGCATCAGTAAAAGTGGTTAAGGTTTCTGGAACGATTACCGTGACTACAAGATTATCTTTCCAAGATCAAACTGGAAAAACGATTTACGGTGCAAACGGAGCGAAATTGGTTTCAACAAATCAAACTAAAGATGGTTCTGGAATCATCAACATTAAAAGATGTAAAAACATCATTATCAGAAACCTTATTTTCGAAGGTCCAGGCGCTTATGATACTGATGGTTGGGACAATGCAATCTTAGACGACTGCCAAAATGTTTGGGTAGATCACTGCGAATTTAGAGATGGTGTTGACGGAAACTTCGATATCAAAAACAAATCAGATTATATTTCAGTAACATATTCTAAATTCCACTATTTAAAAGCTCCAAAAGCTGGAGGTTCTGGCGGAACAGACGATCACCGTTTTTCTAACTTAATTGGTTCAAGTGATGGTGCTACGGCAGATCGTGGTAAATTGAGAATCACTTTTGCAAGATGCTGGTGGGCTCCAGGTTGTAAAGAAAGAATGCCAAGAGTTCGTTTTGGACAAGTGCATATTGTAAATAGTTTCTTCAACAGTACTGTAAGCAATAAATGTATTGCCGCAGGTTTTGAAGCAAATATTCGTGTAGAAAGCAACGTTTTTGAAGGTGTAAAAAATCCAATCGATTTAATGAGCGGTTATACTGCGGTTACTGTTACAGATAATACATTTACAAGTGTAACAGGAACTCAGGCAGGAAGCGGTACGGCTTTCACTCCACCTTATTCTATCGTAAAATTGAACAAAACTGCTGTTAAAGCTGATATTTCTGCCAATGCAGGAGCTACTTTAGGCGGAAATGTTTGCGGTTCTTTTTAATGAATTAGTATAAAAAGTAAGTTAGTTTTTAGTTTTAAAACCACGGATTGCAGTTTGTAATTCGTGGTTTTTTTATTTAAACGCAAAGCACGCAAAAGTTTTAACTTATAGAGAGTTTATATAAAACGCAAAGTTCGCAAAGCTTTGTAGTTATATCTTTTCGAACCTTAGCGTAAATCCTTGCGTACTTTGCGGTTAAACAAGTTTTTATTACTCCAAAAATCTTGATTTAAAGAACTAATTCTTCAAATAAACGTTGAATTGTTTTTTCTAAATCCTCACACAAACCCGGATGAGGTCTAGAAGTTTGAATCGCCGAACTTCTAATGGCTGTCAACCATCTAAAACGTTCTGGAATTTCAAACTCCGCAATTGGACCACCGTCTTTGGCTCCTTTGGCTATTTTTTCTAATGAAGTTAAATTGCATTCTAACTGCTCGATATCAAAATCGGCAGAAAGAGTTTGTATCCTTTCTTTATTTAAATGAAAAAGAACCTTTATAAACTTGGCTTTTTTGCAAAACAAAATGATTCCGATATTCAGGAATTCTTCGCGCTCTACCCTTGGCACAACACGAATCACAGCATATTCGTATAAGTGATTATCTTGCATTTTGAGCCTGATTTACAAAAATTTCTGAATTGGCTAATCTGGTCTTTAAAAACTGCAAATACACATTTCGCAATCCTTCTGGCGTTTCGTCTGCATCTTCCCATTGCAACCAGTCTAGCGGAATCGTGTGGACAATTTCTTCTAGAATTTCTGGCGTTAAAATCGCTTTAAATTCCGCATCAACTTCTTTTAACATAGAAGCTTGTGGCAGTAAAACGTGATCTTTTATCAAAGCAAACGGACTTTTAGCATGTTGCTCCCAATTACTCCAAGAATGATGAAAATACAAACAAGCTCCGTGATCAATCAGCCATAATTCTTTATGCCAAATTAGCATATTGGTATTTCTGAAAGTTCGGTCAACGTTGGTGATATAAGCATCTAGCCAAACAATTTGTGACGCTAATTTGGGATCAACAGTTGTTACAACTGGATCAAAAGTTATGGCGCCAGATAAAAAGTGAAGCGCCAAGTTCAATCCTTGACTTCCTTGTAGTAAATCCTGAATTTCTTCGTCGCCTTCGGTTCTTCCGAAAGCTTCGTCTAGATTGGCGAATACTAGTTCTGGTAATTGTAGTTTTAGGGCTTTTGCGATTTGTCCGCCTACTAATTCGGCGATTAAGGCTTTTACGCCATGTCCAGCACCTCTGAATTTTAAAACGTATTTAAAATCGTCGTCGGCTTCTGCTAAGGCTGGTAAGGAACCTCCTTCGCGTAGTGGGGTTATATAACGGGTAACGTTTACCGTTCTGAGATCGAAGTTGTTTTTCATAGTACAAACTTACGATTTTTTCTTAACCGCAAGGGACGCTAAGATTTACGCTAAGGGCGCAATTTTTAAATCCTATAAGTTATATAAGAAAATTTAAGCCTAACTAGATAAATCTCGCAAAGACGCAGAGTCGCAAAGTTTAATTAAAAAAATAACCATATAAGTGATATAAGGAATTTTAAGTTTTCTACTTAATTGAACTTATATTACTTATATGGTTCAAAACTTTGCGACTCAGCATCTTTGCGAGATTAAAAAAACTTTGCGAACCTTGCGTAATTCTTAGTGTGCTTTGCGGTTAAACCTCTAAACTCAAAAACGCTTTTCCTAAATATTTAATAATTGTGGAGGCTGTAAAAGATTCGTAACCCGTTTTTGGCAACGCTAAATCTGCTGTTAAGCCATGCAGATAAACGCCCATTTTTGAAGCATATTTGGGTTCGTAACCTTGCGCTAAAAGACTGGTGAGGATTCCAGTTAAAACGTCACCACTTCCTGCGGTTGCAAGTGCGGCGTTTCCGGTTGTGTTTTCGTAGACTGAAGTTCTGTTAATAATGAACGTTGGTGCGCCTTTCATGACAACGATGACTTTGTATTTTTCTGAGAAAGCGATTGTTTTCTTAAACTTTTCCGATTCGGAATTCCATTTCCCTATTAAACGTTCTAACTCCTTTGGATGTGGTGTTAGAATCGTGTCTTCTGGAACTAATTCTAACCAAGACAAATTTTCGGAAATGATGTTTAATGCATCTGCATCTAAAACTAAAGGCGCTTTGTTTATTCTTAAAAATTCAAATAATGCTTTTTGTGTGCCAAGCTCCTTCCCTATTCCTGGACCAAATCCGATGGCTTGTGGAATCAATGGCAAGTGAATATGGGTTATGAAATTGGTGTTTTCATCAGTAACGGTCATTACTTCTGGAATGGAGATTTGAAGAATTTGATAACCGCATTTGGGAATAAAAGTCGTTACGAGTCCGCAACCTGATTTTAGGCAGGATTTTGAAGCTAAAATTGCTGCTCCTATTTTTCCGTAGCTTCCAGCAATAATCACGGCATGACCTTGTGTTCCTTTATGAGCTTTAGAATCTACGGGTTTGTATAATTTTAGAATTTCTTCTTTGGTGATTAAATATGGTGATTTCATTCTTTAGCTGATGTTAATTTTAAACACATAGATTCATAGCTTTACTTTATATATAAAAGGCGTTTCACTTATTTAAATAAACATAGCTAGAAATAAAAAACTGAATTTTTAGACTAAAATTACATAAAAAATCGAAATCCTGAATCTTCTTTTGAAACGGTCAGCCCTAGCCCTGATAGTAGCGGCATCCTTTTTGTTTTTTCTTTAAAAACAAAAAGATATAGCGGATAGCAGGAAATAGCTCCTAATTATTGCGAAATTTATAATTTAAGGCATTCAAATTCGATATTTTTTGAATAGATTTGCATATCAATTTTATAAAACAACACAATGAAAAATACTGCGCTTACGCACATACATGAAGGTTTAGGAGCGAAAATGCTGCCTTTTGCTGGCTATAACATGCCTATTACATATGAAGGAGTTAATGCTGAACATGAAACAGTTCGTAATGGTGTGGGCGTTTTTGACGTTTCGCATATGGGTGAATTTTTGTTAACTGGGCCAAATGCACTGGCTTTGATTCAGAAAGTGACTTCAAATGATGCTTCGACTTTGACGATTGGAAGAGCACAATATTCTTGTCTTCCTAATAATGAAGGCGGAATTGTGGACGATTTGATTATTTATAAAATGAAAGAAGAGCAGTATTTACTGGTTGTAAATGCTTCGAATATTGAAAAAGACTGGAACTGGATTTCGTCTCACAATGATTTGGGAGTTGAAATGAGAAATCTTTCTGATGATTATTCTCTTTTGGCAATTCAAGGTCCAAAAGCGGTTGAAGCGATGCAGTCTTTGACTTCTGTTGATTTGTCTGCGATTACCTATTATCATTTTGAAGTAGGTGATTTTGCTGGAATCGAGCATGTAATTATTTCTGCTACTGGTTATACTGGTTCTGGCGGATTTGAAATTTACTGCAAAAATGATGAGGTAGAACAAATTTGGAACAAAGTTTTTGAAGCTGGAGCTTCTTACGATATTAAACCAATTGGTCTTGCTGCTCGTGATACTTTACGTCTAGAGATGGGATTCTGTCTTTACGGAAATGATATTAACGACACGACTTCTCCTCTTGAAGCTGGTTTAGGATGGATTACGAAATTCACTAAAGATTTCACTAATTCTGAAGCGCTTAAAAAACAAAAAGAAGCTGGTGTTACTAGAAAATTAGTTGCTTTTGAAATGCAAGAGCGTGCGGTGCCAAGACACGATTATGAAATTGTTGATAGCGAAGGAAACGTGATTGGAATTGTAACTTCTGGAACTATGTCTCCTTCTATGAATAAAGGAATTGGTCTAGGATATGTAACTGTTGCAAACAGTGCTGTTGACAACGATATTTTTATTAGAATCAGAAAAAATGATGTTCCGGCTAAAGTGGTTAAATTGCCATTTTACAAGAAATAATTTTTAAATTATACAATAAGAATGCATTACGTTTGTAATGCATTTTTTTTGTGCTGTACTCAAAATATATTGATGACAACAGTGAGTATATGCATTTTATAGAGAAAAACTTTAGGTCGTCGATATTTCAATAAATTACTATAATTTGTAAAAAAATTAGTGTAACTTTAATCATGAACACTGAATTTCTGTTTATGAAAAAAATTTCACTACTCCTTTTTTTGCTAACATCAAATCTATTTTTTGGTCAGAACAGCGCAGAAACTTGTGAAATGTTAAACAAAATAAATGCGCTTATTCAAGCTGAGCATTTTAGACCTAAACCTGTTGATGACAGTTTATCTGTGTTTGTTTTTGATAATCTCATTAACGAATTGGATCCCTCACGAAATATCTTTTTTAAGAGTGAATATGATGAATTGGCCAAAAAATACCGATATAATATAGACGATTTGATTCTAAAAAATGACTGTAATTTTCTATCAGATATTAAATCCGTATATGTCAATGGTTTAGTCCGTACTAAAAAGGTTCTCGAAAAAATTCAGACTCTGCCTATTGATTATACCAAAAAAGACACCATTCGTTTTTATAAAAAATCTTTTGCCTTTTACTTAAAGAAAGAAGACATAGAAAAAGTCTGGGTTAAAAAATTACGTTATCAGATATTGGATGATATTGCCGAAACGAGTGATAATTTAGATTCTCTTAAGGCTAATTTCAAGTCTATCGAAATGGCATCAAAAAATAAGATTCTAACCAACGAAATCTGCCGTTTCTCCACTTTATTAGAAACTGATACCAAACAAGAAGAAAAGTTCTACAATTTCTTTTGTACTTATTTTGATCCTCATACCGCGTATTTTAGTGATGATTCGAAAACAAGTTTCATGGCTTCATTGTCTAAAGAACATTTGTCACTTGGGATGACGGTTAATCTGAATGATAAAAACGAAATTATAATTGATGAAGTTGATCCAAATGGTCCTGCTTATCAGACTGGACAGGTGAAGAAAGGCGATCAGATTATATCCATTTCCAATCAGAAAGAAACGCTTCAGGTTTCTTGTGCTTCATTAGAATCAATATCCACCATGATTTTATCGGAGGCGAATAAACATATCACACTGACTCTAAAACGCAATTCGGGTAAAAGTTTTGATGTTTATATCGAGAAACAGGTTATGAAAGACGAAGATAATTCTGTTTTCAGTTTTATTATCGGAAAAGATAGTAAAATTGGTTATATAAAAATCCCTAGCTTTTATGCTGATTTAGACGGCAATAGTCGAAAAGGATGTGCTGATGATGTCGCGCGAGAAGTGATAAAACTGGAAAGAGATAACATTAAAGGATTGGTTATTGATTTAATTGACAACGGTGGTGGCTCTATGGAAGAAGCGATTAAACTTGCGGGTATGTTTGTAGATTATGGTCCGCTTTCGATTGTAGTAGACAACCATAATGAAAAATCGGTTATTTCGGATCCTTTTAAAGGTGTTATTTATCGCGGACCTATTGTTGTGCTTATAAACAGTAATACGGCTTCTGCAAGTGAATTTTTCTCTTCTATCATGCAAGATTACAATCGCGCTTTATTGCTAGGAAGCAGTACTCTTGGAAAAGCAACTATGCAAACTATTTTACCTCTTGATGAACAAAACACCGATTTCTTAAAAATAACCATCAACAAATTCTACAGAATTACCGGAAAAAGCCATCAATATATTGGTGTAAAACCTGATGTTGTACTTCCTGAATTTTATGAAGATATTTTTCAGAAAGAAAGTGATTTTCCGACTGCAATGAAAAATGACAGCATAACACCTTTTTTGAAATATAAAACTTATGTCAAAAGAAATTTAATTGACAAAATTGCTAAAAACAGTTCTGCCCGACTTTCTGATAATTATTTCTTTGATAACATTAAAAAAATCAATCTTAAAATTGATCAGCTTGTAAATACTCCAAAGGCTGAAATGCCCATGACTCTGGATGCAGTTTTTAAACAAAAAAAGATTTTAAATGCACTTTGGACAGAGATTAATACTTTTAATGATGAAAACAATCCACTAGATGTTTACAATTCTAGTGTAAATCAGCTTTTGCTTGGAGCTTATCCTACAGACAAAACGATCAATCAATATCAAATGGATCATCTTAAAACTAATCCATATCTAAATGAAGCTGTCAATATTATAAATGAATTTAATGGAATGTAGACTTAGATTTTAGATTTTAGATTTTCCAAAAATCGATTCGCTCTTTTTGGAATTTGGGATTTAAAAAAATTGGAATTTATTTAAGTTAGCTTTGCGTTCTTAGCGGTTAAATTTATCCTCAAAAAAAGAATAATTTTGTTTTTGTAAAAATAAGGAATAACCGTATTTTTGCATCTCAAAACTTAAAATTAGAAATGGGAAGAGCATTCGAATTTAGAAAAGGAAGAAAAATGAAACGTTGGTCAGCAATGGCCAAAACATTTACCAGAATTGGTAAAGATATCGTAATGGCTGTTAAAGAAGGCGGACCAAACCCAGACGCTAATTCTAGATTAAGAGCTGTTATACAAAATGCGAAAGCGGCCAACATGCCAAAAGACAATGTGGAGCGCGCAATTAAAAATGCAAGTAATAAAGATACTGCCAACTATAAAGAAATTTTGTTTGAAGGATACGCTCCTCACGGAATTGCAATCTTAATCGAAACGGCTTCTGACAACAACAACAGAACGGTAGCAAACATTCGTAGTTATTTCAACAAATGTAACGGAACAATGGGAACTCAGGGTTCTGTAGAATTTATGTTTGATCACACTTGCAACTTTAGAATTGCAAACAACGGACTTGATGCCGAAGAATTAGAATTAGAATTAATTGATTTTGGTGCTGAAGAAGTTTTTGAAGACGAAGACGGAATCTTAATCTACGCTCCTTTTGGAAGCTTTGGTGCTTTACAAAAAGAATTAGAAAACAGAGGTCTTGAAATTTTATCTTCTGGTTTTGAACGTATTCCGCAAATCACAAAAGAATTAACTGAAGCTCAAATCGCTGATGTTGAGAAATTGATCGAAAAAATTGAAGAAGATGATGACGTAATGAACGTTTATCATACTATGCAGGAATCATAGTTTTCTTCAAAATATATTTTAAAAGCTCCGGATTTTCTGGAGCTTTTTTATTTTTAGCAATTATCGCTTAATTCAAATAAAAAATTATATTTGCTGATATAAGAAATAAACTAATTTAAAATCTTTTTATTTATGCAATCTTCCAAATTCATGAAATTTGCAGTAATAGCACTTGTAATTTTATTTATCGTTATTAGTGTTATTAGCTAAAACAAAGCCTTCTAATTTTTGGAAGGCTTTGTTTTTATTCTATAAAATGCATTAAACAATTATAATTTCTAAATTCTATTCCTACTCCTAAACTCTAAAATCGAAACAAAATCCCTAATGAAATTAATAGAAAACTTCTACTGCATACAATCTGTAAATTTCGAGGATGATACAGAGGGAATAAATTCGATCAAAACAGAATTGATAAGACCTTCAATCAAAATCCTAGATATAGAATATTCTGAAAAAAAGACCTATACAAAACAATTAGTAGCCAATTCATCTACAGTTTCTAATGGAGATTTTACAACAGAAGAATTATTGTTTTTATCCAAAACATACGGATTCGAAATTGAAGAACATGCTATTCATAAAGGATATTACGAAAGCGTTTTAAAAATCCATAAACTGTATGACTGTCCTGGTTATATCACCTTAATGGAATTGGATGGAAAAGAATATTTAAGGATTGATTTTCTTCGTTGGCAATTTGATTGTCAGCCCAGAGGAGCTGGAGAAGACATGTTAGGAGAAGATGTTACCTACATTTTGGGTATTTGGGAATCTCCATTATTGACTGATGAAATTGTAGCTAAAATTAAGAGAAAAAGTTAAATCGAATTGATAAAGTTAATTGTTCCATAATGAGCAAAATCTCAATAATAAAAAAAATACAATTAGGAGTTCATGGATTTCCTATTGAACATCCTGATTCTGAATTGTGTTTTAATTTTTATTGCGGAAATGGAGTGATAAAACATGAGGCAAGTATTTCACTAGAAAAATCTAATTTATTAGTTTCATTAATTGAAAGCGGTACAATCTCAAATACTGATTTAGCACAAAATGATGTAGATACATTACAAAATTTAGAAGATCCAAATAGAGCATTTACATATAGATATCAAATTTATAATGCTAAAGAATGCAATAATGATTATCTCATAATTTTTGACATTACTGAATATCGAGATTATTACACTGGTTTTATATATGCAGCTTTACAAATAGAAAAGTAAGTATTGAAGTTTATGGACAAAAAAGAATTATTTAGAACTACACTCATCAATGCAGGATGGTACGAAGGGAGAAGTATAAAAAACGAAATTGAAAATACTCCTTTTTACAAAATGCTTCCGCCAAAAATTCAAGATTTTTATTGCGAGTTCGGAGATCTGACACTTCATGCTGAAAATAAAATAGAAACGATGAAGATCCATTTCAAAATTTTTAATAATCCTGAAGCAATAAAATATTATAATACGGAAGGTTACAAAATTAGGAGATGAAGTTGATTTTTCGAACGATAGATATCTTGATTACTATTACTCTGTATTAATTGGTACGTAATTGTATGAAATAGCTCGACGAAATGATTTACTATTTGAGCATTTCACTAGAAATGTGCTTAAATCCTAATCCCAATAACGATCCACACTTCAATACTCCTCTTAGAGAATTAGGAAATTAAAAAAATAT